>JAGXHO010000036.1 GCA_024636105.1 Trueperaceae bacterium
ACCCCGGACGACGACGCCCGCGCCGCGGTGGAGCGCTTCCATTGGCCCAAGCGCCTCGCCGCCCAACGCGCCAAGCTGCGCGCCGCGATCGCCACCCCAGCACCGCTCGGCGACGCACTCCTTGGCGCCCTCGAGGCGCCGACCCGGCGCGCGCTGGCGGCCTTGGCGCCGGTCCACGCCGCGGCCGTGAAGGCCTTCGAGCACGCCCCTCCCGAGCCTCGGCTGCGCGGGAGGGACGTGGTAGCCTTGGGCCTCGCGCCCGGCCCGGCGGTCGGCGCCGTGCTCCTTGAGGTCGACCGCGCCCGCGCCGACGGACGGGTGCAGGGCTTCGAACAGGAGCGCGCGTACGCCCGGCGCCTGGTGGCGCAAACGACCCCGGCGACCGAAGGACCCTCATGCTGCTGAACTACTTCTCCGACCCCACGATCCTCGTCGTCGCCAGCCTGATCATGGTCATGGCGCTCATCTTCCACAACATGTTCCAGACGTGGGTGGCCAAACGCCTCGGCGACCCCACCCCCACGTACCAGGGGTTCGGCCAGTTCGACCCCAAGACGCACCTCGAGCCCATGGGCGTCTTCTTCCTGCTGCTGCTCGGCTTCGGCTGGGCGCGTCAGGTGCCAGTGAACGGCCGCAACTACCCGGGCGGCGGCCGCAAGGAGGCGCTCGTCTGGTACGCCGGTCCGGTCGCCTTCTTGCTCGTCGCGACCGTCGCGTGGTTCCTGACCGCCGCCTTCGCGGTCGCCGGCGCCGGGCCCTCGCTCGTGAGCGGCTTCGCGGTCGCGGGCAACGTGGCGGTGCTGCACGCGGTGATCCACCTGTTCCCGGTCTTCCCGCTCGACGGCGCGCGCGCCGCGATGGCCTGGGGCAGCCCGCAGGTGCGGCGCCTGGTGCAGCAGCTCGCTCAGTTCGGCGTGCTCGGCTTCGTGGTGATCTTCTTCCTGCTGTCCTATACCGGCATCACCGGTGCGATCGTGCTCTTCTTCCGCCGCCTCATCCTCGGCGGCATCGAGGTGCTCTTCCGCGCCTTCGGGGCCTGAGCCCGGGCCACTAAGCCCGGGTCGTCAGTACCGCCGCGAGTCGACCGTCATGTGGACGATCGGCGCGTAGGTCTCGATCGTCTCGACCAGCGTGCCGCCCCCGTCGAAGGCGCGGATCAAGTGCCCGCCGCGGCGCCCGGCGAACAGGAAGCCGCGCTCGTCGGTGCCCAGGTCGAGCAGCGTGTCGGACGCCTCGCCCTGCAGCTTCTCGAACTGGAAGACCGGCCCCAGCTTGCCGTCCGCGTGCACGCTGCGGATCTTGCCACCCGTGGCGTCGGACAGGAACAGCGTGCCGCCGGCGCTCACGTGGAAGCCGTCGATCAGCCGCATGCCCGCCTGGTCGGCACCGAGGCGGAAGGCCCAGCGCGTTTCGTAGGTGCCATCGTCGGCCAGCCGCTGGACCTGGCGGTTGCCGTAGTCCAGCACGTAGACCTTGCCGTCCGGACCCACCTGCAGGCCGCGCGGATCGTTGAAGCTGCCCTGGCCCGCGCCGCGGCCACCGAACCCGTTGAGGTAGACGCCGTCCGCCGTGAAGCGCTGGATCACGTGGCGCTCGGCGTCGAGCACCACGACGGTGCCGTCGGGCGCGCAGGCGATCGCGGTCGGGTACAGGAACTCACCGGGCTTCATGCCGTACCCGCCGAAGGTGAGCACGACGGCTCCGTCGGGCGCGTGCTTGCGGAGCATGCGGTGCTGCTGCTGATCGACGCGGTACTCGAAGGTCGCGGTGTAGACGAACCCCTCGCGGTCGACCGCCACGGCCACGGGTGCGGTGGAGAACGAGCCCTCCCCCACCCCCAGGTCGCCGAGCGAGTGGTGCAGGTTCCCCTCGGTATCGAGCACCCGCACCACGCCCTGCCGCGCGTTGACGGTCAGCACGATGCGGCTGCCCAACTCCTCGCCACCGATCGCGGTCAAGTCGGCCGTATCGAGCACGCCGATGACCTCGCTGAGCGACGGGCGCTCGTCCGGGTCCTTCGCGATCATGCGCATGACCAACACGTCGAGCGGCTTGGGGACCGTGAGGTTCAGCTGGCGCGGCGGCGGCGGGGTCTGGAAGATCTGCTGGTGGACGATCGCCTCGTACCCGCCCTTGAAGGCGGTCTGACCGGTGAGCATCTCGTAGAACACCAAGCCCAGCGAGTAGATGTCCGAGCGGTGGTCGATCTTGAGGCCGCGCGCCTGCTCGGGCGACATGTAGACCGGCGTGCCCACGCGCGCGCCGGTCATCGTCAGGCGCGAGAGCACCTTGCCGCCGGCGATGCCGAAATCCATCAGCTTGATGGCGTCGTCGCGCACCGCGAGGTCGGCGCCCTCGCCGGAGACCCCGCCGCGAACGATCATCACGTTCGCCGGCTTGATGTCGCGGTGGATGATGCCGGCCTGGTGGATGTGCTGCAGCGCCTCGGCGACGCGGCGCATCACCTGCACCGAGAGGTCGATCGTCAGCTCGCCCGACTCGATGTAGCCCTCGAGCGCGCGCCCGTCGACGAACTCCATCGCCATGAAGTGCTGCGTACCGAGGCTGCCGTGCTCGAAGGTGCGAACGATGTTGACGTGGTTCAGCCGTTGCGCCACCTCCGCCTCGCGGTGGAAGCGGCGGATGAACTTGGCGTCGGCGACGTACTGCTCCATCGGGACCTTGAGCGCGACGACCTGACCGTCGGCGCGGCGGGCGCGGTACACCGAAGCCATGCCGCCCGAGCCGACCTTCTCGAGCACCTCGTACCCCGGGATCTCGAGCGCCTCGCCGCTGCCGGCGACCACGACGCCGGGGCCGCCCCCTTTGGTGGTCGTCCGCCGACGGCGCTGCTCCACCGGCGCGCGCGCGCCGATCGGCACGCGCTTGCGCAGCGCCGGCGCCACCCGCGAGCTGCGGGCGAGCACGGTGCCCGCCGGGACCAGGAAGCCCATCGCGAGCGCGTAGACGACGAGCGGACCGGCCGCGCGCTCGACGCCGCCGAAGTAGAAGCTCCCGGCGGCCAGGACCACCGAGAGGCTGAGGACCGTGATCGAGACCCACTGCGGGAGCTTCGCCAGCATCCAGCCCAACAGGGCGGCGGCGACGAGCAGGGCCCAGATCACGCCGGCAACTCCGCGATCACGACGGTGATGTTGTCCGGACCGCCGCGCTCGTTCGCGAGCCCGATCAGGTAATCGACGACGTGCTGCCGGTCGCGCGTGCGGCCGAGCTCGGTGACGATCTCCTCGGGCTTGACCTGGCCGTGCAGACCGTCGCTGGCCAGCACGAGGGCGTCGCCCGGGACCACGTCGATCTCGATCAGGTCGGGCACCACCTGGGGCCGGGTCCCGAGGACGCGCGTGATCAGGTTGCGCCACTCGTGGTCCTCGGCCTCCTCCGGCGTCAAGAGCCCCTTCGCGAGCTGCTCCTCGACCCAGGAGTGGTCGGTGGTGAGCTGGTAGATGGTGCCGCCGCGCACCAGGTAGGCGCGCGAATCGCCGACGTGGCCGACGTACGCCTTGTCGTCGAGGAGCGCGGCGCACGTGAGCGTGGTGCCCATCCCGCGCCGGTTCTCGCTCTGGGCGGCGGCGTGGATGCGGCGGTTCGCCAGGCGGAGCGCCTTGTCGATCAGGGTTCCGACCGCCACGACCTTCACCCCCTCGGCCAGCTGCTCGACGTACCGCCGGAAGGCGTCCTCGAGCACCTCGACCGCCATCTTGCTCGCGACCTCGCCCGCCGCGGCGCCCCCCATGCCGTCGGCGACGGCGTAGAGCAGGAGTTGACCGCGCGGCAACGGGAACCGCGAAACGCGGTGGTAATCCTCGTTGAGGGGACGCACCCGACCGGCGTCGGACCCGTGCCCCACGATGGGCGTCGCTCGCACGCGGCGAGTGTACCGTCCCCGCGGTGCGCACGAGCGCACACGGACGTTTTAGTTGCGCGGCGGTCGGGGTCGGCGGACGGTCTCGAGGTACGGGAACTCGTGGAGCAGGTTGCGGTAGGCGCGGAAGAGGCGCACGGCCTCGTCCTGATCGGTGGGCAGCTCTTTGACGCGCAGGTACGCGAGGGCGCCGTCGGCGAAGGCGAAGGTAGGGGTGCCGAACACGTCGAGCGCCATGGCCCGGTGGTGCTCCTGGGCGAGGCAGGTGCGGAGCTCCGGATCGGCCAGGTCGCGCTCGAAGCGCGCGACGTGCAGACCGACGTCCTCGGCGACCTTCACCAACGTCGCCTCGCTGAAGGGCGCTCCGTCGCGATGGCGCGCCCGCATGAGCGCGAGCCGGTAGCGGTCGAAGGCTTCGGTGCCCTGCTGCCGCGCGGCGCACGAGCCCAAGAAGGCCCGCAGGCCGAGGCCGCCCGTCGCGTCGTCGGGATCGAGCCGCTCGTTCCACACCTGCCCGGCGACCCCGGCCTCGACCCGGTTCCACTGGATCAGGCTAAAGTGCCGCCACTCGAAGCGGAGGCCGAGCGGCTCCGCCACCCACTCCGCCAACTCCGCACCCCGCCAGGCGTACGGGCAGAGGTAGTCGAAGTAGGCGACGACGGTCTCGGGCATCGCGGCCATGAGACCACCGCCGGCTCGGCGCGGGCGTCGCGCGCGGTACTCGCGCGCGGTACGACGCAGCGTTCCTTCGGAACGCCGGTTCAGTTCGTCGTGTCGGGCGCGTCCTCGCTCGGACGCGGCGGCAGCGGCCGCTCCGGGATCGCGCCGAAGCGCTTCTCGTAGCGCGCCACGTTCTCGGCGAGCGTGCGCAGCAGGGCCTTGGCGTGCTGGGGGCTCGTGATCACGCGCGTCTGCACCCGAACCGGCTGGTTGGGGTAGGCGAGCGCGAGATCGAGGAAGAACGCGTCGTTCGTGTGCGTCACGATCGCGGCGTTCACGAACACGCCGCGGGCGACCGCCGGGTCGATCTCGAGCTTGACGGTGCGGCGCGGGTCGCCGCCGCCGGGCTCCGTGGGCGGGTTCGGGCGGTTGGGGTCGTCGCTGGCCATCGGGCACCTCCCAGGGTGCGGGCAAGGGTGCGGGATCGGATCGGGCGGGGTGGCGGCTCAGGCCGCGGCGAGGCCGGCGAGCAGGCGCGGGAGCTCGAAACGGGCTCGACCGAGGTCGCTCGGCGTCCGGAGCCGCAGCACCAACACCCGCACGCTGGCCCCGCTCGCATCGGCGGGGTGCGGCGCCACCGCCAGGACGACCGGGCCGCCGCGGTACTCGAGGATCGACTGCCGCAAGGCGCCGCCCAACGACTCCGCCAGGACCCGCGCGGCGGCGTACGAGGCGGCCAGCTCGGTGCCGGCGTCCTCGAACCCGGGCGGCTCACCGGTGGCCCAGCCGACCAGGTCACCGTCGCCGCTCACGACCGCGGCCGCGGTGACCCCCGGTACGGCGAGCGCTTCGCTCAAGATCTGGGTCGGTACGGAGCGGGTCACGCGACGACCTCGGCGAGTCCGTCCGCGGCCCGCGCCAGCGCGGCCCGCGCCGCTACCAGGTCGACGTCGGGATCGGCCCACAGGAACGCGAACCACTCGCCGCCGACGAGTCGGGCGACGACCAAGCCGCGCGGCCCGGCGAGCACCAACTCCTCGGCCGCGCCGCCCCCGAGGTGGTCGGCGCTCGCGCGCCGGAGCGCGTTCCAGGCATGCGTGAACTCGACGACGGCGCCATCCAGGTCGACGTCGTCGCCCGCACCGGTCGAGGCGGCGACCTCGTCGACCAGCAACCCGTCGAGGCCCGCGAACGCCGCGGCGCGAGCGCCGGGCACCCCGGCAAGTTCGGCGAGTACGTCCTCCAGGCGCGGCATGCGGCGAGTCTACCAGCGGCGTCGATCGGCGCCACGGCGTATCGTGCCGGCGTGAGCCAGCTCCACGTCCACGCCCAACCCGGAGACGTCGCCGACGTCGTCCTGCTGCCCGGCGACCCCAACCGAGCGCGACGGATCGCCGAGGAGTTCTTCGACGAGCCCGTCCTCTACAACGAGCACCGGCAGCTCCTCGGCTTCACCGGCACGTACCGCGGCCTGCGCGTGAGCGTCCAGACCACCGGCATGGGGTGCCCGAGCCTGGCGATCGTCGTCGAGGAGCTCGTCAACCTCGGCGCCACGACGCTGGTGCGCGTCGGCACGGCCGGCATCGTCGCGGACGCGGTCGCGCCGGGCGACCTGATCGTCGCCACCTCGGCGGTCCCCAACGACGGCACCACCCGCCAGTACCTGAACGGCGCCGCCTACGCGCCCACCGCCGACGCCGGCCTCGTCCGCGCGCTGGCCGACGCCGGCGGCGCGCTCGGCACCCCACCCCACGTCGGCCTCATCCAGACCGAGGACGCCTTCTACGCGACCTCGCCCGAGCACGTGCCGGGCTTGCGGGCGCGCGGCGTGCTCGCCATCGAGATGGAGGCGAGCGCGCTGTTCCTGCTGGGCGCGCTGCGCCGCGTGCGTACGGGATGCGCGCTGGTGGCGAGCAACCGCATCGGCGACCCGCAGTTCGTGCCCCCGCAGGTGCTCGCCGACGGCGTGGCGCGCATGACGCGCATGACGCTCGACGCGGTGGTCGCCCTGAAGGCGGCGGAGGCGGCGCGATGAGCGCCCAGGAGGGATCCCCCATGAACGACGACGCGGCCATGGACGACGGCATCGAGTTCGAGCACCTGGGCATCACCGTCGAGGACGGCATCGCCGTCGTGACCATCGACCGCCCCGAGGCGCTCAACGCGCTGAACGGCGAGCTGATGTTCGAACTCGCGACCGCCTTCGATCTGCTCGAGGGCGACCTGGCGGTCCACGCGCTGGTCCTCACCGGCGCGGGTCGCGCCTTCGTCGCCGGCGCCGACGTCGCGAACCTGGCGCAGCTCGACGACGCCTTCGCCGGCCGCGAGGCCTCGCTCGCCGGCCAGGACTTGATGAACTCGCTCGCCGCCATCCCCTTCCCCACCATCGCCGCGATCAACGGCTTCGCGCTCGGCGGCGGCCTCGAGCTGGCGCTCGCCTGCGACCTGCGGGTCGCGGCGACGGGGGCCAAGCTCGGCCTCCCCGAGGTCGGCCTCGGCCTGATCCCCGGGTACGGCGGCACCCAGCGGCTGCCGCGGCTGATCGGAACGGGGCGCGCGCTCGACCTGATCCTCACGGGCCGCCACGTAGGCGCCGAGGAGGCGCTGGCGATGGGGCTCGTGAACCGCGTCGCCGACGACGCGCTCGCCGAGGCGGTGGCGCTCGCGCGCCTGACGCTCCGCAACGGGCCGATCGCGATCGGCCTCGCCAAGGAGGCGGTCGCCCGCGGCCACGACGTCACCCTCCCGCAGGGTCTCGAGATCGAGGCCGACCTGTTCGGCCTCGCCGCCACCACCGAGGACATGAAGGAGGGCACGGCCGCCTTCCTCGAGAAGCGAACGGCGGAGTTCCAGGGGCGCTGAGCGCCGCGGCGCCGGTGGCCGACCCTCAGCCCGCTGGGAACGTCCGCTCGAGGTGCTCGAGCACCGCACGGTCGACGCGGTCGTCTTCGACGAGCCGCTCCTCGAGGTTCTCGACGCCCGCCACCGCGCGCAAAGCCGCGCGCCCCGGGTCGCCCCAGGCGGTGCCGGGGGTCTGACCGGCGGCCGCGAGCGCCTGCAGCAGCCGCGCCTCGACGTCGCCCTGGACCGGCAGCAGGTCGTCCTCGATGGGCTTCTCGAAGTAGAGCCGCTGCAGCGCCAGGTGCGCCTGAAGCCGCGGTACCGGGTCGGCGTCGTCGTCCACGCGCAGGTCGATGTAGCGATCGTTGAGCCCGCCGTAGCCCCCCTCGTCGCGAACGACCAGGAGCGCCGCCGACTGCTTGCCCCGCTGGTCGCCGCCGGCGCGGTCGGCGGCCAGGAGGCCCGCCAACAGCCGCTCCGGGAAGGGGCCGCCGTGCTGCTCGTACCCCGCCACGAGCGCCTCGATCACCTGCGGGCCCGCGAGGATGTTGCCCTGCGCCGCCAGCCCCGGCTTGGCGACGCCGCCGGCCCACGGGTGGCAGTCGTCGCCGGTGAAGGTGACGCTCGCACCGTCGGCGGCCACCATGCCGTACTGGCGCTGCCCGATCTGCGGGTCGGTGGCCTGGAACCCGGCGTCGACCAGGTCGAGCGGCATCCCGGCCATCAGCGCCTCGATCGCCCGTGGACCGAAGCTGGTGTTGGCGTAGCTCTGGGTAGCGATCGCGCCGACGTCGGCGACGGCGAAGGGCACCACGGCCCCGACCGCGAGGAACTTCGAGGCGGTGGCGACGCCCAGGTCGCCGGTCTTGGGGTCGCGCGCGACGATCGAGAAGGTGTGCACCAGGCGGGTCGAGGGGTGGCTCATGGCGCGAGCGTACCAACCGGGCGCGACCGAGCACCCGGCCGGCGGCGTGGTTGGATGGGGCGTGCCCTTCCGCATCAAGGTCTCGCTCTGGATCCTCGCCACCCTCCTGCTGATCGCCCTGATCGGACCCCTCCTGGTCCCGATCGCGCCGCTCGCCGACACCGTCGACTCGCGCGACCTCGCCTGGCCGGGCTCGGCCTGGACGCCCGCGCTCGGCCTCGACGTGCACGTCGAATCCGTGGTCGATGGCGCCCCGGTCACCGACCTGGCCGGGCTGCCGTCGCCCGTCGGCGCGCCGGTGCTGCTGCTCCACGGCTTCGGCGCCAGCACCCGCTCGTGGGGGGCGACGCTGCCGTGGATCGGCGACGGCGGGGGCGCACCGGGGGACGTCGCCCTCGCGTACGACCGCCCGGGGTTCGGGCTCACCGACCGCCCGACCGAGGGCTGGGCGCGGGACGCCAACCCGTACGGACCCGCCGCCCAGGTCGCGACCGCGGTCGCGCTGATCGACGCGCTGGGAGCGGACGCGGCCGTGCTGGTAGGCCACTCCGCCGGCGGCGCGATCGCGCTGCAGACGGCGCTCGAGCACCCCGAGCGGGTGGCGGCGCTGGTGCTCGTCGCGCCGGCCGTCTACCGCGGCGGGGGTGCTCCGGCGTGGAGCAAACCGCTGCTGCGCACGCCGCAGCTGGAGCGGATCGGTCCGGTCCTGATGCGCCAGCTCGGCGGGCGCACCGGCGACGACTTCCTGCGCAGCTCGTGGGCCGACCCGACGCGCATGGACGACGCCGTGTTCGAGGCGTACCGGCGTCCCCTCCAAGCCCACGACTGGGACCGCGCGCTGTGGGAGTTGGTCAAGGCGAGCGCCGAGCCCGACCTCGTGGGCCGGCTCGCCGAGGTGCGCGTTCCGGTCCTGATCGTGCACGGGCTCCAGGACGTGGTGGTGCCGGTCGAGCAGAGCCGCGACCTGGTCGCCGACCTCGTGAGCGTGCCCGGCGGCGCGCGGCTCGTCGAGCTCGACGGCTGCGGCCACCTGCCCCACGAGGAGTGCCCCGACGCCTTCCGCGCCGCGGTCGAATCATGGTGGAGCGACCGCGCCGCAACGCGCCCCTGAGCGGCCAGACGCACCGCCGCGGGT
This sequence comes from Trueperaceae bacterium, assembly GCA_024636105.1. The sequence goes on from JAGXHO010000036.1 coordinate 9,445, forward strand.
CCGTTCGCTGCTGCTAGACTGCCCGCGTGGTCATCGGAGTCATCTCGGACGTACACGCCAACGTCCTGGCGCTGGAAGCGGCGCTCGGAGCGATGCGCCGCGCTGGCGCAGGAACCGTGGTGTGCCTCGGCGACCTGGTCGGGTACGGCCCAACCCCGAACGAAACGCTCGACCTTCTGCAGCGCGCCAACGTGATGTGCTGCCTGGGCGACGCCGACGAGCGCATCGCCTTCGACTTCGCCAAGCGCGGTGACCGCAAGGGCGTCGCCGACGCTACGCTCGAATGGACGCGAACGGTGATCGAACCGCGCCACGTCGAGTGGATGCGGACGCTGCCGGTGCAGCGCCGCATCGACACGCCGGCCGGTCGCTTGCGGGCGTTCCACGGGAGCGCCGACGACCCAGGCGCGCGCACGAACCTCCAGCAGGACCCGATCACGCTCACGCGCATGCTCCAGCGGCAGCGCTGCACGCTCTTGGCCGCCGGCGGCAGCCACGTTCCCTACTTCCGACGCGTGTCGGGGGCCGGCTGGGTGGTCAACCCCGGCTCGGTGGGTCTGTCGCTCAACGGCGAACCCGGCGCCGACGTCTGCTTCCTCACCTTCGACGACGACGGCGTGGACGTGCGCATGGACAAGATCGAGTACGACACGGCCGCGGTGGCCTTCGACCTGGTGGCCTGGGGGCTGCCCAAGGTCGTCGCGGACGCGGTCCAGCTCGGGCGCATGCCCGAGAGCGAGTCGGGCAACCGGCCCTAGATGCGCTCCACCGCGAGCGCCCACGCCTCGCCACCGCCGATGCAGATCGCGGCCACGCCGCGCCGCCCGCCGCTCAGTTCCAGCGCGTTCAGCAGGGTCACCACGATGCGCGCGCCCGACGCGCCGATCGGGTGCCCGAGCGCCACCGCGCCGCCGAGCACGTTCAGCCGCTCCTCGTCGATCCCGAAGACGCGCGCCGCCGCCATCGGCACCACCGCGAACGCCTCGTTGATCTCGAAGACGTCGACGTCGCCCGGCGCCCAGCCGGTGCGGTCGAACAGCGCGCGCATGGCGCCGATCGGCGCGGTGGCGAAGTCGGCCGGCGCCTGGGCGTGCGAGGCGTGCCCGACGATCCGCGCCCGCACCGTGGCGCCGCGCTCGGCAGCGACGGCCTCGTCCATCAGCACGACGGCGGCGGCGCCGTCGTTGAGGGTCGAGGCGTTGCCGGCGGTGATGGTGCCGGCCTTGTCGAACGCTGGGCGCAGCGTGGGGAGCTTGTCGAAGTCGACCTTCGCCGGCCCTTCGTCGACGTCCACCACGACGCTTCCCTTGCGGCCCGGGACCTCGACCGGGACGATCTCCTTGGCGGCGCGACCATCGCTGGTCGCCGCCTGCGCGCGCCGATAGGAGCGCGCCGCGTAGGCGTCCTGATCGGCGCGGGTGATCGCATGCTCGACCGCGCACCCCTCCGCGCAGCTCCCCATGTGGCGACCGTCGTACGCGTCGAGCAGCCCGTCGCGGAGGATGGTGTCCAGGAGGACGCCGTCGCCGAGCCGCAAGCCGGCGCGCGCGCCGGGCAGCACGTACGGCGCCTGGCTCATCGATTCCTGGCCCCCGGCCACGACCACCTGGGCGTCGCCGACGGTGATCGCCCGCCACCCCTGGACGATGGCCTCGAGGCCGCTGCCGCACATCTTGTTGAGCGTGACCGTCGGCGTGCGCTCCAGCAAGCCGGCGCCGAGCGCGGCCTGGCGCGCGGGCGCTTGGCCGGCGCCGGCGGTGAGCACCTGGCCCATGAAGACGACGCCGACGTCCTCAGGGGTGAGGGACGCTCGTTCCACCGCGGCGCGGATCGCCGCCGCGCCGAGCGCGGGGGCGGGCACCGAGGCGAGCGCGCCCTGGAAGTTGCCGATGGCGGTGCGGACGGCACTGGCGATGACAACGGGCATGGGGCCTCCTGGGCCGGCGGACCGACCCGTTCGAAGGGATCGGCCGCGGCGCAACGCCACCATCGTACCGAGCGCGCCGCTTCCGGCACCGGGCCGAGCTCCCTACCGGCGCAGCGTCCAGGTGCCGCTGACCCCGGCCCAGCGGACGGTCAGGGGCCGGCGGAGGTCGATCCCGTCGGGCAGGAAGGCGACCGCGACGACGGGCTCGCCGGGCGCCACGCGCGCCGGGTCGCCGGCGAGCACCTGCACGGCGAACGGCTCCGCCAGCAGCGTCTCGCGACCGTCCTGCACGACGTAGATCGCGGGCTGCCAGGCCGCTTCGGCAGTGGCGGTCACGGTCAAGAACAGCACCTTCTCGGCGCGCAGATCGCGCAACACCGCGTCGAGCGCGCCCTGCTGCTCCGGGAAGGCGAGCGCGAGCAGCCCGAGGTCGACCACCAACATGCTGACCGAAGCCTCGCCGCCGGCGCCGTCGACGAACAGCCGCAGCGCCTCGATCCCGGGACCGAGCGGCACCAGTTCGCTCGCAGCGGCTGCCACCGCCGCTCTCGGGAGCACGAGCGGCCGCGTCCCCCCACCGGGCAAGCGCAACACCGCGCCGTCCACGCGCGCGCCAAGGACCCCGAGCAGGTCCTCCGGCACGAACCAGCGGTCGTCGACGCGGCGGGCGGGGAGCGCGGCGGACACGACGGTCGGCCCGGCGCCGCCGACCGGCTGCCAAAGCGCGTCGACGTCGTCTCCGAAGACCGTGAGCACGCCCGCCGCGACCCGGAGCGTGAAGGCGCGGCCGTCGTCGGACCAGGCGGCGCCCAACGCGCGCGCCAAGTCGTCGCCGGCGACCAGCGTCCACGAGCCATCGGTGCGGGCGTCGACCGAGGCGGAGCCCTGGGCGCCGGCCCACGCCAGGGCGGCGCACGCGACCGCCACGAGCGCGCAACGCCACGCTCGGGAGGGCAGGGAACGCGTCACCCGCGGAAGGTACCACGTGCCCCACGGGATCTCGTGGCGGCAGTGAACGTGCTAGCTTGGGGCATCGACAAGGTCCACGGCAAGCTCTCCGGTCTCAAGACCAACCAGGTCAAACGCCTCGCCAACCTCTACCGCAGGCGCGTGCCGCCCGAGCAGGCGGTCACCGCCGAGTTGGCGCGCGCGATGGGCGAGTTGGCGCTCGAGATCGGGCGCCCCGTGTCGGCGCTCATCGACCGCCGCGGGCGCATCACGACCATCGCCGCCGGCGACGCCGCCGACACCCCGCTGCCGCCCACCGCGGGCGAGGCCGAGTCCCGCTTGCGCGGCCTCCGGCTGGTGCACGTGCACCTCAAACCGGGTGGGCTGTCGGGCCCCGACCTCACCGCGCTCTTCCTGAACCGCCTCGACATGATCGTCGCCGTCGACGTCGCGACCAACGAGCGCGGCGACGTGGTCCTGGCGGCGACGCACGTCGCGATGGTGGCGCCGCCCACCTCCGACGAGGAGGACTGGCTGATCGATCCCCCTGCGGACATGCGCACCGTCGAGCGCGACGACGCCCTGCAGCGGATCGCCGCCCTCGAGGAGGAGCTTTCGCGCTCGTGGCAGGCGCGCGACGTGCGGCGCGGCTCCGAGGAGCGCGCGGTGGTCGTCGGGGTGGACACCGGCGAGGGCGAGTACGAGACGAACGCCCGCGTCGACGAGCTCGAGGAGCTCGTGCGCAGCGCCGGCGGCACCGTGGCCGCGCGCAGCCTGCAGCGGCGCGGTTCCGTGGACGCCAAGACGCTCGTCGGCCGCGGCAAGCTCGAGGAGCTGGTCTCGCTCGCGTACCACGAGAACGCCGACCTGCTCGTGTTCGATCGCGAGCTCACGCCGGCCCAGACGCGCGTGCTCGACGGCGCCACCAACCTCAAGGTGCTCGACCGCACCCAGGTGATCCTCGACATCTTCGCGCAGAACGCCAAGGGCCGCGAGGCGCAGGTCCAGGTCGAGCTCGCGCAGCTGCAGTACCAGCTGCCGCGGCTCGCCGGCCGCGGCAAGGCCATGTCGCGCCTCGGCGGCGGCATCGGCACCCGCGGCCCCGGCGAGACGAAGCTCGAGGTCGATCGGCGCCGGATCCGCGCGCGCATCACCCAGCTCGAGGAGGCGGTGGACGCCATCTCCAAGCGCCGCGCCGAGACCCGCAAGGGGCGCACCGCCGGCACCGTTCCGGTGATCGCGCTCGTCGGGTACACGAACGCCGGCAAGAGCACGCTCTTCAACGCGCTCGCCAAGAGCGACGTGCTCGCGCGCAACGCTCTGTTCGCGACGCTGCGCCCCACCACCCGCGAAGGGTGGCTCCCCGGCCTCGGTGCCTGGGGCGCCAAGGTGATCTACACCGACACGGTCGGCTTCATCCGCGACCTCCCCGACGAGCTGGTCAACGCCTTCCGCGCCACGCTCGAGGAGCTCCACGACGCCGACCTGCTCCTGCACGTGGTCGACGCCGCCGCTCCCGGCGCGGCCGATCGCGTCGCCGCGGTCGACCGGATCCTCGACGACCTGAAGCTCGAGCGCCCGCGCCGCGTGGTCCTCAACAAAGCCGACGCCGCCGACCCGGTCGCGCTGCGCGACCTGGCGATCCGCTACGACGAGGCGCCGGCGGTCTCGGCGGTGACCGGCGCCGGCCTCGACGACCTCAAGAGCGAGCTGGCGCGGTGGGTGGGCGTGGCCACGCCGGCGGCCGCGAATGCAGACCAGCGCAGCGCAACGAGCATCTGAGTAGAGGTTCGGCGTCGCTCGGACCGGGTTCAACGACCCTCGCAAGCACCGGGGGCATCGACGCATTCGTCGATCGGATCGGCGCGGACGGCACTTGGTAGCGACGACTCACTCGAACCTTGCAATTTGAAAGTCACACTTTAAAATTGCAAGTTTGAGCGAGCGTCGCATGGCGGCACTCCTCCAGGCACCTTCCGGGCGCCCTCGATCGCGAACCGACGTGGCCATGCAATGGGCGCTTGGCCGGCGCCGCCCGTTGCGGCGCCCAGCACGGTCCGCCCGGCGCCCGCGGCCTACGATGGACGCATGCACGGAGACCTGCGACGCTTCCTGAGCTTCCTCGAAGAGAAGGGCGAGCTCGTGCGCGTGCGCGAGCCCGTCTCCCACGACCTCGAGATCACCGCCCTCGCCGACCGCGCGGTCAAGCGCGGCGGGCCCGCGCTCTTGTTCGAGGACGTCGCGGGCAAGGACTTCCCGCTCGTCATCGGGCTCTACGGCACCCGCCAGCGGATGGCGTGGGCGCTGGGGCTCGAGGACCTCGACGACCTGGGGCGCAAACTGCGCGAGCTGCTCGACGTCAAGGTCGGCGGCGGGCTGATCGGGCTGGCCTCGAACCTCCCGAAGCTGCGCGAGCTGGCCTCGCTACCGCCCAAACGGGTGCGCCGCGCCCCCGTGCAGGAGGTCGTCTGGCGCGGCGACGAGGTCGACCTGGGGCGCCTGCCGGTGCTCAAGTGCTGGCCCGACGACGGCGGACCGTTCGTCACGCTGCCGCTCGTGATCACCAAGCACCCCGAGACCGGTGAGGTCAACATCGGTATGTACCGCATGCAGGTGATGAGCAAGGACGTCACCGGCATGCACTGGCAGCGGCACAAGACCGGCGCCCGCCACCTCGAGGCCGCGAAGCGTCTCGGGCAGCGGCTCGAGGTCGCGGTGGCGCTCGGCGGCGACCCGGCGCTCACCTACGCCGCCACCGCCCCCATCCCCCCCATCCCCGGCATCAACGAGTACAGCCTCACCGGCTACCTGCGCGGCAAGGGCGTCGAACTGGTCAAGGGCATCACCGTCGACCTCGAGGTGCCCGCGAACGCCGAGTTCGTGCTCGAGGGTTACGTCGACCCCGAGGAGGACTGGGTGGTCGAGGGCCCCTTCGGCGACCACACCGGCTTCTACACGCTGCAGGACCTGTACCCCGCGTTCCACGTCACCGCGATCACCATGCGCGCCGACCCGATCTACCCGGCGACGATCGTCGGTCGACCGCCCATGGAGGACGCCTACCTGATCGAGGCCTCCGAGCGCCTGTTCTTGGTGCCCGCGCAGCTGATCCTGCCGGAGATCGTCGACTACGCGATGCCGCCCGCCGGCATCGCCCACAACCTGGTCAACGTGGTCATCACCAAGAGCTACCCGGGGCAGGCGTACAAGGTCGGCAACGGCCTCTTGGGCCTCGGCCAGATGATGTTCGCCAAGGTGGTCCTGGTCACCGACGCCGACGTGGCCCCCAACGACCATCCCGGCTTCTGGCGCACGGTCCTTGCGAACGCCGTCCCCGGGCGCGACCACCAGATCGCCAAGGGTCCGATCGACGTGCTCGACCACGCCAGCCGCGCCTGGAGCTACGGCACCAAGCTGGTGGTCGACGGCACCGTCAAGCACGCCGAGGAGCTCGGCGGCGCCGACGCCGCCCCGTGGACGCCGGGGCCGGAGCGCCTCGCCATGCAGCTGCCGCACCACCTCGAGGTGCTCGACCAGCACCAGCCCGGCGGCGGCTTCTGGTTCATCACGACGCGCAAGGCGCGCGCCGGCCAGGGGCGCCATCTGGGCGAATGGGCGGCGCGCCAGCAGGCGGCCGACGGCGTGCGCCTGATCGCGGTGCTCGACGAGGCCACCGACCCGCGCGACTTCGAGGACGCGATGTGGACGCTGCTGAACAA
>JAGXHO010000037.1 GCA_024636105.1 Trueperaceae bacterium
GCACCGCTCGCGAGCGGCACGATCGACCGCGGGTGGGCGGCGGTGGCGGCGCTGGCGGGAGGCTCCGCGGAGCGCCTGCTCGTCGATGGCGGCAGCGGCGTCGACTGGCCCGGCGCCGAGGCCGGGCTGAGGGCGGCGTGCAAGGCGCTCGGCCGGCGGGTGCGGATCGTGTCGACCGCCGAGGCGTTCCTTGACGAAGGCGACGTCGACGCCCGCATCGCTTCGAGCCTGGGCGGCGACGACCCGGTGTTCGGCCGCCGCTATGGCGGCCGGCTCGAGGAGCTCGTCGACGTCGGCGACCTGCGCACCCGAGCGGCGCCGACGTCGGGCGACGACCTCGTCGTGGTGCTCGGCGTGGGCGCCGCGCTCGCCGACCCGGACGCCCCGCTGGCGTACCTCGAGGTGCCACGGAACGAGCAGCAGTACCGCGCCCGTGCCGGCGCGCTCGTGCACGTCGGCGCGGCGGCGGCGGCGACGGACGCGGCGGCGGCGTACAAGCGGCTCTACTTCGTCGAGTGGCCGCTGCTCGAGGAATTCGAGGCCGACGTTTGGGCGCGCATCGACCGCTTCGTCGACGTGCAGCGTGGCGAGCCGGTGAGCGTGGCCGGCGCCGATCTGCGCGCCAGCCTCGGCGCGGTGGCGCGCGCGCCGTTCCGCGTCCGCCCCTGGTTCGAGCCCGGCGTGTGGGGCGGGCAGTGGCTCAAGGACCGGATCTCGGCGCTGCCGCGCGCCGCGCCCAACTACGCGTGGTCGTTCGAGCTGATCACGCCCGAGAACGGCCTCGTGTTCGAGGCGAACGACCTGCTCTTCGAGACCCGGTTCGGCTCGCTGATGCTGCAGGCGGCGGACCAGGTCCTCGGGCGCGCGGCGGCGCCGTTCGGGCGCGCCTTCCCGATCCGGTTCGACTACCTCGATACGGTCGGCGGCGGCCCGCTCTCGGTGCAGTGCCATCCGCTCCCGGACGCGATGCGCGACGCGTTCGGCGAAGCGTTCCCGCAAGACGAGGCCTACTACATCGTCGACGCCGAGCCGGACTCCACGGTCTACCTCGGCTTCGAAGAGGCGGCGACGCGCGACGACTGGGCGACGGCGCTTCGCCGCAGCGAGGCCGATCGATCCCCGATCGACGTCGCCCACTACGTGCGCGAGCGCCCGTCGCGACCCGGCGACCTCTTCCTGATCCCGACCGGCACCGTCCACGCGGCTGGGGCCGGCAACCTGGTCCTCGAGATCAGCGCCACGCCGTACCTCTTCACCTTCAAGATGTACGACTGGTTGCGCGGCGCCGGGGCTGGCGCCCCGCGGCCGCTGAACGTCGAGCGCGGGCTGGCGAACCTGGTGTTCGAGCGCAAAGGGGCGCGCGCCGACCGGGAGCTGGTGGCGCGGCCGGTCGCCATCGGCGCCGGTCCCGGCTGGCGCCGTGAACATCTGGCGACGCACCCCGAACACGCGTACGACGTGCACCGGCTCACGGTCGAGGATGCCTTCGAGCTCTCGACCGACGGCTCACCTTGGGTGCTCGCGCTCGTCGCCGGCACCCGCGTTCGGCTCGAGGCGGCGCACGGGGGGCTCACGTCGGTCGCGTTCGCCGAGACCTTCGTCGTGCCGGCCGCAACCGGCACGGTGCGCTTCGTTAACGAGGGCGACGCGCCGGCGGTGCTCGTCGCGGCGTTCGTCAAGTAGTACCGGCCCGGTGGCTCACGTCCAGGGCTGGTTCGATCGTCGCTGCCAGTACGCCGCGGGCTCCTCGGGCAGCGTCGCCAGCAACTCCGTGGCCTGATCGTCCCAGGCTACGTCGAGCGCGGCCACGTTCGACCGCAGCTGCGCCGTGGTCGCCGCGCCGCTCAGCACCACGTCGACCCACGGCTGCGCGAGCACCGCGCGCAGCGCCAGCGCGTCGATCGTCGTAGCTAAGCGGGTTGCCTCGTGTTCGAGCAGGCGGCGGCGGTCAGCGGAGACGGCGTCGGCGTGGCGGTCGGTGAGGCGTCCGTTGGCGACGGCCTCCTTGACGATCACGCTCAGGCCGGCCGCGTGGGCTTCGGCCAGCGCCGCCTCGGCGGAGGGCTCCAGCAGGTTCCACGTCGCTTGGACGGCGTCGAAGAGGCGCTCTCCGTCGGCCTCTACCTCCAGGGCCCGGCGTATGACCGTGGCCTGCTCGGGACCGCTCGTCGAGAAGCCGAAGCGCACCCCCGCGCGCTTCAGCTCGCCCATCTCGACGAGCAGCCGTCGGTCGTCGAGCACGCCGCTCTCGAGCGTCGCCGAGTGGACCTGGTAGAGGTCGAGGTGGTCGCCGAGGATCGCGCGCGTCTCGCCCCACTGCCGCCGCAGGACGGGCAGCGCGTGCTCCTTGACCTCGTGCGTGTCGGCGTCGACCCGCCAGCCTGCCGTGTAGGTGTAGCCCCACTTGGAGCCGACGGTCGCGTCGCCGGTCGCGATCCCGCGCGATGCCAACCAGCTCGCGAGGAACGCTTCGGCACGCCCGTACGAACGCGCGACGTCGAAGTAGCGGACCCCGGCGCGCCAGGCGGCGTCGAGCACCTCGTGCGCGCGCGCTTCGAGCGCCCCGACGTCGCGGGCACCTTCGAGGTCCTCGCCATGGCCGAGGTTGAGGTACCCCGGACGGCCGAGCGCGGCGAGCCCGAGGCCGAAGGACGCCACGGGTCAGCGCTCCACGAAGCAGTGGGTCGAGCGCCGCGTCGCGACGACCGTCCGCGCGTCGTCCACCTCGATCACGAGGTCCACGACGAGCTGGACCCGGCCCGTGCCGACGCCTTGGGCCTCGACGCAGAAGGCGTAGTCGCTCACGGCGAGGCCGGCACCTTCGAGCGCGGCGAGGAACTCCGCGTGCGCGCCCACCGCCAAGGAGCGCCGGTACTCGCTCGCGCCTACGAGGGCCGCGTTCGTCACGTCCTGCGCCACCCGGACCCGGACGTCTGGCGGCGCGTCGGGCGCGAGGGCGCGACCGACGGTCGTGAGGTCGGCCAGGGGGAAGCCCGTCGCCGCCACCGCGTCGATCAGGACGCGTACGGACTCGGCGTCGCGCTCGTTGCGCGCGATCGTGGCCTGGGCGCGCTCCACCGCATCGAGGTCGAGGAGCTGAGGCGCGGTCGCGTCGGCCACGCGCGGCGGAGCGCGCGTGGCGTCGAAGGCGGCGAGCAGTTCGGCGCGCCCGGCCTCGATGCGCGCCGCTTCGCCGGCGCTGCGCTCGACGTCGTAGGGTCGTTTGAAGATCAGCTGCGGGCCCCCCTCGGCCGTTGCGACGACGCTCACCAGTTCCCAGCCGAAGCGTCCGAGCACGTCGATGTTGTGTTGCAGATCGGTGGCTTCCTGCGGAAGCGGGATGCCGAGGTCGGCGTACCGGAGCAGCTTGGAACGGTTCGCCGCCTCGGCGCTGAGTTCGGTGCGCGGCGCCGCGAACGACGGGGCGTCGTAGGCCACGACCAGGTACTCCCACTCGACGGCCGTCTGCGCGAACGCGAACGGCAGGAGCGCGGCCGCGACGAGGAGCTGGCGAAGCCGGTGGACGAGCGACGTGCGTGCCATGGCTCGAGCATAGGCCGATCGGGGTAGGCGCGGTGGCGCAGCTTCATCATCGCGACCGACCGTCCCGTTTCGTCCCGTCCCGTCCCGTCGACCGGCACAGGCCTCGACCGCTCCTGATCGGTTTCCACCGTAGGATGACGTCCAATATGCCAGAGCCATTCGACTTCGGCCGCCTCGACGCCGCGCTTCCAGCCCTGCCGCGCAAGCAGCAGGACTTGGCGAGGGCGCTTCTCGAGTCGCCCGAGGTGTTCGCGTTCGGCACGCTGCGTGCCCTCGAGCACGCGTACGCGGTCAGTTCGGTGACGGTGATCCGCTTCGCGAAGCGCCTGGGGTACGACGGGTACGCCGACCTTCAGGGCGCGGTTCGCGAGGCGTACTTCGAGCGCGTCGGCTTCCGCTGGCCGAACGAACCCGAGGTGGCGCGGGCGCAGGCCGACGACCTGGTGGCGGCGACTTCGGCGCGCCACCGCGCCAACCTCGATGCGGCGTTCGCCGGACTCGACGGTCAGGTGCTCGACGGCGTCGCGAAGGCCGTGAACGGCGCCGGCCGGGTGCTCGTGTTCGGAACCGGCACCGCCGCGCTGGTGGCGCGCCTTGGGGCGCGGCTGTTCCGGCACCTCGGCGTGCGCGCCGAGGTGATCGAGTCGGCCGGCGTCGACGGTGTGATCGCGCTGCACGACGTCGGCCCGGGCGACGTAGTGATCGGCGTCGGGTTGTGGCTGCAGTTCACGGAGCTGGTGGCGGTGATGACGCTCGCCAAGCGACTGGGTGCGACCACCGTGGCGCTGGTCGGAAGCCAGGCGCCCTCGGTGCGAGCGCACTCGAGCTTCGTGTTGGTAGCACCCGCTCAGGGCGTGGCGCACACCTTCTCGGTCGTTGCGTCGATCGCCATGATGGAGCTGGTCGTCGCAAGGGTCGCGGCCGACCGCCGAGACGAAGCCGAGACCATCCGCCAGCGGCTGCACGACCTGTACGTCGAAGAGGACCTGATCGCCCCCGTGGCTGGACCGAAAGTTACCTTGAAGTAACAAGTGCATGCACATTGTTATCAGCAGTTGACAACTGTGGCTTCAGTTCCTTATGCTTGCCGCATCTTCAAGCAGTTGTGATCCGGTGGCGGACCGTTCGTGACCGCCCCGTCTGCCGGCACAGCGGAAGCGAGGTTCGTGATGAGCACGCATCCCATGCACGGCATCTACCCGGCCATCCCCGTTTCGTTCAAGCCGGACCGGAGCCTGGACGAGCCGGATTTCCGCCGTTACCTCAAGTGGATCATCGGCCAGGGCGTCCAAGGCTTGGTCACCAACGGCCATACCGGCGAGATCAGCTCGCTCACGCGCGAGGAGCGCAAGCGCGTCACGCAGCTCGCCGTCGAAGAGGTCGCCGGGCGCATGCCCGTGTACTCGGGCGTGTCCGCTGAAGGCACCATGGAAGCGATTGCCCACGCGCAGGACGCGCAAGCGGTCGGCGCTCAGGGCATCTTGCTGATGCCACCGCACCAGTGGCTGCGCTTCGGGATGAAGCCGGAGTCGCCGGTGACGTTCTTCCGCGACGTGGCGGCAGCGATCGACATCGACGTCATCGTCCACCTGTACCCCGCCTGGACCAAAGCCTTCTACACCCTGGAGATGCGCACGGCCATGGCCGACATTCCGAACGTGGTGGCCATCAAGGACGGCACCCGCGAGATGGCGCGCTTCCAGAAGGACGTCAAGGCGCTGCGCGCGAGCCACCCCGACGTGGCGATCCTCACCTGCCACGACGAGTACTTGCTGCCGACCATGGTGTTCGACGTGCAAGGCGCGCTCGTCGGCTTCGGGAGCCTGGTGCCCGAGCTGATCACCGGTCTCTGGAAGGCCGTTCAGGCGAACGACCTAGTGGCCGCGCGCGGCTTCGAAGACCGCCTGCTGCCGCTGAAGCTCGCCGTCTACGGCATGGGCGAGCCCTCGGGCGACGCGCACGCGCGCCTCAAAGAAGCGCTGGTGCAGCGCGGCAAGCTCGGTGCGGCCCGCATGCGCCCGCCGGTGCCCGAGCTCTCCGATGCCGAGCGCCGCACGATCTCCGAAGCGCTCGACGCGGCCGGCATCGAACGCGTCGCGATGGTTGCGGCATGAGGGGCTCGCGGGTTCGCACGCTGCTGGCGGCCTGTGCGTTCACCCTGGTGGCTGGCGCGGCCTTCGCGCAGGACGTCGAGTTCCCACGCTTCCTGGAGATCGGGACCGCTGGCACGGGCGGTGCGTACTACCCCATCGGCATCGCGATGGCCGAGCTCCTTTCGGCCGAGTTGCCCGTCCAGGTGACCGCTCAGGTCACCGGCGGCGCCGTCGAGAACGTCCAGCTGATGGACGAGGGTGCGCTCGCGATCGCGCTCACCCAGAGCGCGTCGGCCTTCAACGGCCTCTACGGCAACGCTCCGTACGACGGACCCAAGGAGCGCACCCGCGCCCTGTTCGGCAGCCTGACGCGTGGCGTGTTCCAGATCGTGGTGCTCGAGAACAGCGACATCCAGACGCTGGCCGACCTCGAGGGTCGCCGCGTGGGCCTCGGGCCGGCGGGCGGCACCGGCATCGAACTCTCAAACTACGTGTTCGACGCGGCCGGCTTCGGGATCGCCGGCCTCCGCGCCAACTTCACCGCGTACGACGAGGCGCTCACGGCCCTTGGCGACGGCAACCTCGACGCCGTCGTGGTCCAGACCGCCCTGCCGAACCCCGCGATCCGTCAGCTGGAGTCGAGCGGCCGCGAGGTCCGCCTCATCGGCATCCCCGACGACATCCGTCAGGCGATCAACGCGGAGCACCCCTACTTCGGCCTGATGGACGTGCCGGCCGACATGTACGGCATGGCCGAGGACGCCCCGACGCTGTTCGGCGCCAACATGGTGATCGTCGACGCCGATCTGAGCGAAGAGGTCGTCTACCAGATCACCAAGACCCTGTTCGAGAACGTCGACGTGATCCGCAACTCCCATCCGGCGGCTGCCGGCGTCTCGGTCGAGACCTCGGCCGACGTGCCCATCCCTCTGCACCCGGGCGCGGAGCGCTACTTCCGCGAGGTCGGTGTGATCCAAACGGGCAACTGACGCTGAGATGAACAAACACATAGGGGCCGCGCTCACGCGCGGCCTCATGATCGCCAGCTCACTGCTCTTCCTCTACACGGCCGGCTACGGCACGTTCTCCACGCTCACGCAACGGGGTCTGCACTGGACCTTCATGATCGTGGGCGCCTTCCTCGTCGTCGACCGCGCGCTCGCGAAGGGCCGCGGACCGCGCCTGGTCGACTGGTTGCTGGCCGGAGCCGCCGCCTCGGCGGGCATCTACGTGGTGCTGACGTGGCCCGAACGCCTGTTCCGGGTCGGTGGCGTGCCCACCGGCGACGTCGTCATGGGCGCGATCGCGATCCTCACGCTGCTCGTCGCGCTGCGGCGGACGGTCGGTTGGGGCATCACGATCACGGCAGCTCTCTTCCTCGCCTACGCCCTCTGGGGTCCGTACTTTCCTGGGTTCCTGGGGCACTCAGGCGTCTCACCGCGTCGGTTGATCAGCTTCCTCTACATGACGAGCGAAGGCATCTTCGGCATCGCGCTGGGGATCAGCGCCACGTACATCGTCGTGTTCGTGATCTTCGGAGCGATGCTCAACTCGCTAGGCGGCGGTCAGTGGTTCGTCGACCTCTCGTATGCGCTCGCCGGCCGCTTCCGAGGCGGCCCGGCCAAGACGGCGATCGTCGCCAGCGGCCTGATGGGCATGATCTCGGGCGCTCCGGTCGCCAACGTGGCCACCACCGGTACCTTCACGATCCCGCTCATGAAGCGCGTCGGCTACTCGCCGGTCGCGGCTGCGGCGATCGAGGCGGTGGCGTCGACGGGCGGCATGTTCTTGCCGCCCGTGATGGGCGCTGGCGCGTTCATCATGGCCGAGTACCTCGGCGTCCCGTACCTGACGATCGCGGCCGCCGCCATCGTGCCGGCGGCGCTGTACTACTTGATGCTGCTCCTGACGGCCGACGCCCGCGCCGCTCGACGCGGCCTCAAAGGGCTCCCGCCGGCCGAACTGCCGTCCGTGGGTGAAGCGATGCGCAAGGGCGGTCACCACGCCATCCCACTGCTTCTGCTCATCGGCGGCATCGTGATCGGCTGGAGTCCGCTCAAGGCGGCATTCTGGTCCGTGATCGTCGCGGTCGCCGTGGCCGTCCTCCGCCCGGGTCAGCGGCCCACGCTCGGCAAGCTCGCGGACGCGCTCTATCAGGGATCGCGCCAGACGATCCCCATTGCCATGGCGTGTGCGGGCGCCGGTATCATCGTCGGCGTCCTGGGCGTGACGGGCCTGGGGACGAAGATCGCCTCGGGCCTCGTAGGCCTCTCGGGCGGCGAACCGTGGATCGCATTGGTCATGACGATGGTCGCCGCCATCATCCTGGGTGCCGGTATGCCCGTCACGGCGGTGTACATCATCCTCGCCGCCACGCTGGTTCAGCCGCTGACGCTCATGGGCATCGAACCGATCGCCGCCCACTTCTTCATCTTCATGTTCGCGGCGGTCGCTGGGCTCACGCCGCCCGTGGCGATCACCTCCTACACGGCGGCCGGCATCGCCGGTGCCGACCTCAATCGAACCGGTTGGACGGGGTTGCGCTTCGGGCTGGCGGGCTTCCTGATCCCCTTCACGTTCGCCTTCGACCCGGCATTGCTGCTCGTCGGTGGCCCCGGTGTCGTCGTGCAAGCCGTGTTGACGGCGGTGCTCGGCATCTTGTGCCTGGTGGCGGCCCTGGAGGGTTACCTGTTCTGGACGTGGCGGCCGCCCTCGCGCGCCGTGTTGGTGCTCGCGGCTTTGGCGACCCTCGTGCCCGGCACCGCATCCGACCTCGTCGGCCTCGGGTTGGTCGCCGTTGCCGTGGTGTTCGAGCGCGGCTTCGGTCGCGCAGCAGGGGCTCGCGAACTGCCGGGGCCAAATCCTCCATCTCGTGAGTCCGAGTCACGGGAAGCGTCGGCGCCATGAGTCGGCGCGTCTTCGCCAGTGAGGCGGTCGTCCATGTGGACCGCCTCACCGGACGCCCCGTGCGCCAGGTCACGACCGCCGAAGCCACCCACCACACGCCGTTCTTCCTGGTCCCCGCCTTCGACGACGCCATGGCGTGGCTCATCTTCGTGTCGACCCGAACGGGACGCCCCGAGGTGTTCGCCGAGGAGCGCGCCAGTGGCCGGCTCGTCCAGCTCACCGACCACGGCGACCTCAACCCCTGGTCGACGCACCCATCGCACGACGGGCGCTACGTGTACTTCACGGCAGGCACGACGGGTCATCGCGTCGAGCTCGCGACCCTGGTGGTCGAGACGGTCGTCGCGTTCGAGGGCGACGGTCTTCGCGGTGAGGGCATGGTGGCCGACGGCATGGGCACCACGTCGCTGTCGCGGTGCGACACCACGTGGGTGATGAAACTGCGGCGCCGCGGCGGCGCAGCGCTCATCGCCGTCGACACGGCGACGGGCACTGCGCGCACGGTGCTCGAGCGCGACACCATCGCCCACGTCCAGGTGTGCCCCGACGACCGCGACCTGATCTTCTACGCGGGTCCGTTCAAGGACCGAGTCTGGACGGTGCGCGTCGATGGGACCGAGCACCGCAGCCACGTGCAGCGGGTGCCCGGCCAGTGGATCACGCACGAGACGTGGCTACCGGGCCGCTTCGAGCTCGCGTTCGTCGATTGGCCGAACGGCGTGCGGGCGGTGGACGTGCGGACCGGCGCCGTGCGCGATCTGCTCCACCTCAACGCGTGGCACGCCTCGGCGTCGCGCGACGGGTCGCGCATGGTGGCGGACACGAACCATCCCGACCGCGGCCTCGTCACCTTTCCCACCGATGGACGGGGCGGCCATGAGGTGTTGTGCGCTGCCGACTCCAGCAACGAGGGCGAGCACTGGCATGGGCCGTTCCCCTACGAGAACGGGCCGATCCGGGTGCGGGCGCGCCAGCACACGCATCCGCATCCCACCTTCGCGCCGGACGGTTCCTGCGTCGTGTTCACCAGCGACCGGAGCGGCTGGGCGCAGGTCTACGAGGTACAGATGCCGTAGGGGGCGACCCACCCTCGAGGAGGACGTTCGGCCCTAGGCTCGCTTCCCTCGCGGCGCGAGCCTAGTGGGTGCGGACGCGGTCACGAGCCGTCATCGTGCGCGTGTGCCCCATCCGCCGTACGGAGGCCCACACCGTGTCCCCAGCCACCCCATTCGGTCCCGCTTGGATCCGTCTCGCCATCGCGGCGGCGGTCGTCCTGGCCTTCGCCCTCGGCAGCGCGTGGCTCACGCCCCGCGGCCCGGTCACGACGACCGAGGCACTCGCCACGATGGCGGTCGCTCTCGTGGTCGGGTTCGTCGTCGGCGGCGCCACCGGCCGTCCATGGGCTCTGTTGATCGCGCCGCTGGCATTCATGGCGATCTTCGAGCTCGCCCGCATGGGCGCATGGGGTCCGACGGTCGACGCGCCCGCCTCGTTCGGGCTGCTCCACGTCTTGTCGTTCTTGCTGGGCCGCGCGCCGCACCTCCTTCTCGGGGTCGCGCCGATGGTGCTCGGC
>JAGXHO010000038.1 GCA_024636105.1 Trueperaceae bacterium
CAGGTGGCCGCGCTCGCGCGCCGCTTCGATCGGGTGCGCTACTGCTTCGACGACCCCCGGTGACCGCCATCGAACGGCTGCTCGGCGCGCCCACCGGCGCCGAGGTCGACCGGCCCGTCGACCTGGTGGTCACCGACGACTGGACGACCCCCGCGTTGGCGACGCCGCTCGCTGCGCTCGGCACCCTGCGATCGGCCGTACCGATCGTGCTGGTGCACGACCACACGTGGAGGCCGGAGCGCTACGAGGGCGCGGAGCGCGCCAAGGCCGCCGCGTTGCGCGCCGAGAGCCACGCCTTCGCGACCCGCTTCGGCGCCACGCTGCTCGAGGGCCGCGGCATCCAGCACCACGCGCTCGCCGAGTCGGGGCACCTGCGGCCCGGCATGCTCGTCCTCGGCAACGACTCGCACGCCCCCACGCTCGGCGCGTACGGCGTGCTCGCCTTCGCGGGCCAGCCCACCACCGTGGCCGCGACGATGCACACCGGACGCCTGGTGCTACGGGTGCCCCCTACGCTCCTGATCCGCTTGCACGGCCGCCTGGGCCCCGGCGTCACCGCCCGCGACGCGGCGCTCACGCTGCTGGGGCGCCTGCGCGCCGGTCCGGACGCGCGGCGCGCCATCGGGGCGGCGCTGACGTTCGTCGGCCCGGGGGTCGCCGCGCTCAGCCCAGCGGAGCGCGCGGTGCTCGCGAACCTCGCCCCCGAAGCGGTGGCGACGACCTCCCTGTTCCCGACGCACGGCACCGAGGGCGACGACGACGCCCCGGCGGTCGACCTCGACCTGTCCGCCGTGGCGCCGGCGGTCGCGCGCAGCGGCGACCCCAGCGACGTCGTGGCCGTCGCCGACCTCGCGACCGCGACGGTCGATCGCGTCCTGGTGGGCACGTGCGCCGGCGGCACGTTCGAGGAGATCGCCGCGTTCGCCGCAGCCCTCGATGGCGCTGTAGCCGTGCCCACCACCGTCGTGCCGGCCACCGCAGGGGTCGCCGAGCGGCTCGCCCGGACCGGCATCGCGGCGCGCCTCCTGGCGGCCGGCATCGCGTTGCAGCCGCCCGGTTGTGGCTTCTGCTTCGGCTTCGGCGTCGATCGACTCGGTGCCGGCGAAGTGGTCGCGGCGACCGGCAACCGCAACGGCGTCGGCCGCCTGGGCCACCCGAGTGCGCGGGTCCATCTGGTGTCGGGGCGAACGGCCGGGGACGTCGCCCGCACCGGCCGTCTGGGAGCGGCGCCGGCAGCCGCCGCACCGAGCCGGGCACCAGGTCCCACCGTCACCTGGCCGCGGCGCGGCAACGTGGTGCGGCTGCACGGGCGCGTCACCACCGACGACCTCACCCCCTCGCACGTGCCCGGCGTCGGCAGCAGCAGCGACCGCGACCCGGCCGTGCTGCGGCGGCTGCTGTTCCACCACATCGACGCGACCGCCGCCGAGCGCGACCTGCGCGGCACCGTGATCGTCGCCGACGACGCGTTCGGGAGCGGCAGCAACCGCGCCTCGTCGGTGCGCGCGCTGCGCGTCGCTGGGGTGGCGGCGGTGGTGGCGCGCAGCGTCGCTCCGCTGTACGCGCTGGGTGCGCGCGACGAGGGCTTCCCGGTCGTGGCGCTCGACGACGACGTCTTCACGGCGCTCGCCGGCCGCGACGCGCACGTGGAGCTCGACCTCAACGCCGGCGTCGTCACCGTCGCGGGGCGCACCTTCGAGATCGCTCGTGCGACGCCGTACGAACGCGACCTGCGGCGCGCCGGCGGGGTCGTCGGCTTCCTCACCGCCGGGCGCACCGCCTGACCGACGACGCCGGCAGACGGGCGGCCACCCCCCCAGGGGCGGCCGCCGCCGCGAAGCGTCACTCCACGCTCAGCGGCGCTCGCGTCCAGGTGGCGTCACACCAGGGCAGGCGCGCGCCGCCGTCTGCCGCGGCCGACCAAGCCTCATGCGCGCCGGGGGCGATGCCGCTGTCCGCCGTCGTGCGCTTCAGCCGGGGCGCGCCACCGTCCGTCCCCTCGAGCTCGAACCGGTCCACCGCCCCGCGCTCGAAGGCGCGCGACCACCCGTCCTCCCACGTCAGCCGGCCGCGGACGGCGCCCGACGCGTCGGGGAAGCCCAGCCAGCGGATGGGCGGTGGCGCGGCGTCCGCGCCGCCGGCGAGCCAAGCGGGCACCACCTCGTCAGCTTCGATGGCCACGTCCGCGAGCGGCAACGCGTGCCCCTCGCGCAGCAGCCAGACCGGCCGCCCCAGCGGCGCCTCGAGGTCGGCCCAGGCGTCGCCGACGTGCACCCGGCCGCTGCCCAGCTCGAGCCAACGCCCCGGCGGCAGGAGCGCCCGCCGCGTCGTCGCCCCGGGTTCGAGCACCGGGGCGACGAGCAGCGCGTCGCCGAGCAGGTGCACGAACGACTCGCGCCAGCCCGGACGCCAGTCCTGGAAGGCGTAGACGAGCGGCCGCGTGAGGGGGACCCCCTCGTGCACGGCGTCCCACATCAGCGTCGCCATGTACGGCACCAGCGCCGTGCGCAGCGCCATCAGCCGGCGCACGGCGGGGAGCGCGTCGGGGTGGGTCCAGGGCTCGGTCGCGCTGCCGTCGTCGTTCCACGAGTGGATGGAGAAGCGCGGCTGGGTGATCCCGGCCTCGATCCAGCGCACCAGCAGTTCGGCGTCTGGGACCGGGCCGGCGAAGCCGCCGACGTCGTGGCCGTGGTTGGCCCAGCCGACGAGCGACATCGAGAGCCCCATCGGCAGGTTGTAGGCGAGCGTGTGCCAGCTGGTGCGGTTGTCGCCCGACCAGGTCTGGGCGTAGCGCTGCATGCCCAGACCGCCCGAGCGGGTGATCTGGTAGTCGCGCCGGTCCGGGTGGACGTCGCGTTGCGCGGCGCGGCTGGCGTGGTTCATCAGGAGCGTCAGCGTGGGGCGCAGGTCGCCGGCTTCGCCGGCAGCGCAGCGCGCGGCGTCGTCCTCGATCCGGAACTCGTTGTTGTCGTTCCAGGTGGCGTCGATGCCGACGTCCAGGATCCGCTCCCCGACGCGCGAGCGCCACCAGGCGTAGCCGGCCGGGTCGGTGAAGTCGACGTAGCCGGCGTCGCCGCCCCAGAAGCGCGCGCGGTAAGCGCCTTCGGCGAGCGGGACGGGGTCGTCGGGCGCGGCGCGCACGAGCGCCCCGCGCGAGGCGAGCGTTTCGAAGTCCGGATGGCTCGTGAGCAGCGCCGGCTTCACGTTCGCCAGCGTCCGTATGCCTGCGGCGGACAGCGCGCGCACCATGGCGGCAGGTTCGGGAACGCGGCGCCGGTTCCATTCGAAGACGTAGCGCAGGCCGTCGTCGCCCATCGAATAGCCGCTCGAGAGGTGGAAGCCGCTGCAGCCGAGGCGGTGCCCGCGCAGCGCCGCGACGAAGCCTTCGAACTCCGCGGTCGGGTGCTCGGCATCGGTGTAGCGCATGGTGGAGCCGAGGTAGCCCAGCGACCAGCGCGGCGGCAGCGGGGCGTACCCGGTCAGGTCCTGCACGCGGCCGACCACGTCGACCAGGGCGGGGCCGATCAGCACGTAGGCGTCGAGCTCGCTGGCCTGGAACTCGGCGTAGCGGTAGGGGCCGAGGTAGTGGTCGACCTCGCTCCCGAAGTCGAAGGCCGCCTCGGCGCCGGTGTCGTAGAGGAGCCCCGTCGCGTGCCCGGCGCGCCCCAGCGTGAGCGGCACCGGCAGGTGCTTGTAGAGCGGGTCGGCGCGCTCGGCGTCGTAGCCCAGCGCGTCGCCCGGCCGCAGCCGGTAGCGGCGCGCGTGGCGGTCGAGCCCGCCACTCACCTCGCCCAACCCCAACACCACCTCGTCGACGTCGCGGCGCAGCGTGTGGCGCACCCCGCGCCCGCCATCACGGGCGTACCGATACCCGAGCTCCGGGTGGTCTTCGAAGAGCGGGACGCCGTCGGGCAGCGACCAGCGCAGCGCGAACGGAGCCAACGCCACGTCGACCACGACGCGCGCGGTGCGCAATCGGAGACCGTCCGCGTGCTCCTCGACCTGCGGCTCGGGGCAGGCGAAGACCGACAGGTCCTCGCGGTCGCGCCCCTCCGGACCGACGTCGCCCGCGCGGCCGACGACCGCCCACGTGCGCCCGACGCGGGCCGCGCCGTGCGGCTGGACCTGCACGCGCACGACGTCGTCCTCCACGACCGTGAGGACGACCCGGGGAGCGCGCGCGCCCTCAGCGACGGGCTCGAACACGAAGCGCGGACCGTCGCGCCCGGCGAAGCGGAGCGGGGGGAGCGTCTGCCAGGGGTCAGCCACAGGGGTCAGCCACAGCGCTCAGCCACAGGGGTCAGCCACAGCGTTCAGCCATCGTCGGCCTCCAGGTCGTCGGGCGCTTCGTGCCGGACGGCGACGAGGCGTCCGGCGGCGGTGCGGGTGCGCAGCGTGGCCGGCCCCCAGGGGGGTCGGCGGGTGGCGCCGGCGGGCGTCAGGCCGTACCCGCCGAAGAGCATCGCAGCCGCGGGCATCGAGCTCCACCCGCACGAGGCGGACCCCGCGGCGAAGGGCGGCGAGGCGTACTCCACCGGCGCGGCTCGCCCCTGCGCCAGACCGTGCGTCCACCAGCGCGTGAGCGGGTAGCGCCAGCCGGCGAGGCCCCGCCGCAGCCGCTCCTCGGCGTAGACGCCGTCCCAGTACGGCCAATCGGCACCGTTGTGGTACCGGAACGCGAAGCGGCTCTTGGCGCGTCGGCGCACCCACGGCGCATACGGCGGGAAGACGTTCATCACCCCCCAGTCGCCCCACGGCTGCTCGGCGTTGTGGCGGGTCTCGAGGCGCGCGCGCATCGCCGCGAGGACGCGTGCGGCCCGGGCGTCGTCGGCGAGGCCGAAGCGCAGCGCCGTGAGCGTGTCGATCGCCAGGTGCGCCTCGGCGCGCCCGTCCTCGGTACGGAAGTCGACGAAGTGGCCGCGCGCCTCGTCCCAAAGGTGGCGCCGGGCGGCCGCCTGGAGCGCCTTCGCCCGCGCCCGGTAGCGCGACGCCGAAGCCGGCTGCTCGCGCTCGATCACGTCGGCGACGCGCACGAGGGCGCCGTAGTAGAGGCCGACGTCGTAGGTCACGTACCCCCCGCGGAAGACGTTGTCGGCCCAGTCGCGGTCGTGGGGCGGCTTCAGCGGCAGCCCCGAGGCGTCGCACGTGGCGTGGGCGCGCTCGAGCGCCGCATCGACGCGCGCGCCGATCGTGGCGTCATCGACGCGGGTGGCGAAGAGCCCGAGGTCGCCGGTCCAGGCCGCCACGTCGCAGGCGAGCAGCGCGAAGAAGAGCGGCGCGTCGGTGTGGTCGGCCCACCAGACGCCGTCGCGGGGGTGGTCGGCGGCCAAGGCCGGGTCGGCCGCGCGGCGCGCGCGCCAGACGCGTTCGCCCGCGGGCGAGGCCACCACCACCCCGCTCGGGGCACTGCCGGCCTCGGGGC
>JAGXHO010000039.1 GCA_024636105.1 Trueperaceae bacterium
GCACGACACTGCGGAGGAACCCCACGTTCGCTTGAAGCGGGCAGCGGAACTCTTCCGCGGTGACCTGCTCGACGGCTTCTACGTGCAAGGTGCGCCCGTGTTCGACGAGTGGCTCGCCGGACAGCGGGACTGGGTCCGGAGCCTGGCGATCCAGGCGTTGCACGGGCTCGCCGCCCATCACGCCGAGCGCGACGAGTACACCGCCGCGACCGACTACCTCAGCCGCCTGCTCCAGCTGGACCCGTGGCGGGAAGACACCCACCGGCACCTCATGCGCGTGCTGGAGCAGAGCGGGCAACGCGACGCCGCGCTGGCCCAGTACCAGCGGCTCCGCAGGTCCCTGGAGACCGAACTGGGCCTCGCGCCATCGGCAGAGTCGGTGGCGCTCTACGACCGCCTCATCGAGCAGCGATCCGAGGGGGCCGGCGACGTCCGGCTCCAGCCGATCGGCACGCCCGAAGCGCACCACCTGCCGCCGCAGACCTCGGCCTTCGTGCCGCGAGCGGAGGTCGCGGACGTCGTCCGTGTGCTCGATGGACCGGACTGCCGGCTTCTGACGCTCGTCGGCTCAGGCGGCGCAGGCAAGACGCGCCTCGCCATCAAGGTGGCGGAGGACTGCGCCGCGAGGTTCGAGCATGGCGCCTGGTTCGTCTCGCTGGCGCCCGTGCCGGCGGCAGAAGGGATTCCCACGGCGATCGCCACCAGCCTCGGGCTCGCCGCGAGCGACGCTTCCGAGCCCAGCGAGCGACTGCTGACCTTCCTCCGCAACCGCGAACTCCTGCTCGTCCTCGACAACCTCGAGCATCTTCTCGACGGGACGCCGCTGCTCGCGCGCATCTTGCACGAAGCGCCGGCCGTCCGAATGCTGGTGACGTCGCGCCAACGACTGAACGTGCGGGGCGAGTGGTCGGTACCGGTCGGCGCGATGGATCTTCCACCCGATCCCAGGGCGCTCCTGGACGACGCCGAAGGCGGAATGGAGGCGTACAGCGCTTTGCGGCTCTTCAAGCAGAGCGCGGTGCGCGCGAAGCCGGGCATCCGCTTCGGCGCCGACGAGGCGCTCGTCGCAGCCCGGATCTGCGAACGTGTCGGGGCGATCCCGCTCGCGATCGAACTCGCGGCCGGATGGGTCCGGACGCTCACGCTCTCCGAGCTCGACGCCGAGGTCGCCCGCGACCTCGACTTCCTGACGGGGCCCAGGGACGCACCGGAGCGCCACGGCAGCGTCCGGGCGGTCTTCCGGGGCTCCTGGAAGCTCCTCTCGACCGACGAACGCGACGCCCTACGCCGGTCGGCCGTGTTCCTCGGTGGCTTCGGCCGCGAAGCGGCGCTCGCGGTGCTCGGAACCTCGCTCGCCGTCCTGTCGGCGCTCGTGGACAAGTTCTTGCTGCAGCGGGACGCCGACGGTCGGTATCGGCGCCATGTCCTCGTCGACGGCTTCGTTCGCGAGGAGGCGACCGGACGGCCGGATGAGGCCGCCGAGACGCGGGACCGGCACGCGCGGTACCACTTCGACCTCGTGGTGCGCCACGACCGCCGGTCGAAGGGGCGCAACCAGGACGAGGCGCTCTCCGCCCTCGAGCCCGACATGCAGAACGTGGGCTCCGCGTGGGCGTGGGTCGCCGAGCAGCGGCGCGAGGACGCGTTGGACGCGGTGATGCCGAGCCTCGACGACCTCTACACGCTGCAAGGACGCTTCCAGGAGGCGGAGGCGGCGTTCGCCCTGGCTGGGTCCCGACTGTGCGCGCAGGGCCTCACGTGGGGCAGGACGCGCGTGCGGCAGGGCAAGTTCACGCTCTTGCTCGGCCGCTACGAAGCGGCGAAGGCCCTGATCGGGGAGGGCCTCGGTCTGTTCCGGCGGCACGGCGCTCGCGCGGACGTCGCCCTCGCCCTCCAGCACCTCGCGGTCGCCGACTACTACCAAGGCGCGTACGCCGAAGCGGAGGTACTCCTGACGGAGTGCCTCGACCTTTGGCGCGAACTCGACGATCCGAAGGGTGTCGCCGACAGCCTCAACAACCTCGGCAACATCGCGGAGATGCAGGGAGCGTACGCCTCCGCGACGCGGTACCACCGCGAGGCGCTCGCCCTGCGCCGGGAAATGGGGGAGCACCGGTCGGTGGCAATGTCGCTGGTCAACCTCGGGGACGCCGCCTACCTCGCGGGCGACGTCCACGAGGCCAGGGCCTTCTACGAGGAGAGCGTGGGCTTGCGCCGGAAGATCGGGGATCACGGCCGGATCGCGGGCTCGTTGGCGCGGCTCGGAGACGTCGCCCTGGCCACGGGCGACGTCGTCGAGGCCGAAGCGCTGTGCCTGGAGTCGCTGCAGCTATCGCTCGCGCGCGCCGCGCTCCCGTGGATCGCGCAGGCCCTCCTCGGGATCGGCACCGCGCTGGCGCGTGCAGACCGAGAGGAGGAGGCCGCTGGGCTCTTGAGCGTCGTCGTCCACCATCCGGCCACCCCCCACTGGTACCGCGAGCGCGCCCAGGCGCTGTTCCGCGAACTGGCAGCGACGTTGCCCCCGCAGGCGGCCGCGGCGGCCGAGGCGAAGGCAGCAGCCGCTGATCTGCTCGCGGTGGCCGCGGAGGTTCTCGCGCGCGGACGTCGGCTGTGGCTCTCTGCCTAGGCATCGGAGCAGTTCGCATAAGTCATGAACCGCGCTCACCGCAAGCGCCCCTCGGCATTCGGCCGGGAAGCACTCGTGTGGACCGTCAAGCAGCTACCGGTCAGCTACCGCGAAAGTGCCCCGTGTTTCGTGGTCACCTGTCGCGTGGATACAGCCCCAAGCACGAGGGAGTCCAGAAGCCGAAGGCGGGCGCGTTCGCGCTCGAACCGATCGATCGGCCGCTCGTTCGTGGTGTCGTGCACCCGCACGTTCGCCACGGAATCCAGCCACGCATCGAGTTGCGCGTTGAGGTCCGCGAGGGTCGTGAACGACCGGCCCGTCAGGAACGACCGCTTGAGGTACCTCACGCCCGCCTCGACCTTCCCCTTCGCGCGCGGCCAGTACGGCGGGCAGGCGACGGGCAACGAGCCGTAGTGCTCGCAGAAGCTCAAGAAACCAGCGTTGAAGCGCACCTCCTCACCCACCAGGTGCCGATCGACGGCGGTCTTCATGTTGTCCACCAACAACTCCTGCGGGACCCCCACCTTCTCGAACGCTTCACGCGTGCACGACAGCAGTTCCGGCTGCCGCATGCTGGTCGCGAAGCGCGCGATCGTCACCCGCGAGAAGCCGAGCACGAACACCGTTCTCCTTCTCCTGCCGAATGCTCATGCTCGCCTCTCGTGATATCACCGAGATGGCCTCCCTTCCCTGGCTGTCTGCCGACGCCCAGGGTACGAGGGAGGTCCCTCGCTAGCTTCCGCTTAAAACGAAATCACCGGATCACGAGACCCGCGAAACTGTCCAAAATCCACCGGCGATACGGTCAACCCTACCGCCGGCGGTAGCGCGGACCGGCCTCACCGAGGATGCGAGCGAAGTCGCGACGTGCGCCGCGCCGCGGCCGCTCAACTTCCGCCGTGCCGCGCACCGCGCTCCTCCCGCCGCGCCCGCGGCCCCAGCGCCCGCTCCACCACCACGAGCAGAACCAACGACACCGCGCCCCCGATCAGGAACGACCGGTCGGGGGCGACGCTCCCGAGCCACCCCGCCAGCGGGTAGGCGCCCAACCACCACAGGTGGCTCCACGCGAAGTGCGCGCCGTAGACGCGCCCTTGCAGCTTGGCCGGCGTGCGCTCGGCGAGCAGCGTCAGCATCGGCAGGTTCACCCAGTTGGTACCCACGCCGGCGAGCAGCCAGAGCGGCAGCAGCGCGCCGAAGCCCACCAGGTTGGCCGGCAACACCGCCAGCGAGATCGCCGCCGCACCCACCAGCATGAAGAGCGTGCGCGGCCAGCGCCCCTCCAGGGCGCCCAGGGCGAGCGCCGCGGCGGTGGCGCCGGCGCCGAAGACCGCCATCAGCCACCCGTAGTGCAGGTCACCCAGCGCGAGCCCCCCCTTGACGAGCACCACCGAGTTGACCAGGATCCAGGCGCCGGCGACCGAGGCGACCAACTCGAGCGAGAGGCCGTAGCGCACCACGGGATCGCGCCACAGCCGCCGCGTGCCGGCCGTGAGTTCGTCCCAACCCCCCTCCGCGGGCACCGGCGCCGCGTCGACGGGCGCGTCCTCGGCCGAACCATCGAGGCGCCGCCGCAGGCTCACGATCAGGAGCGCCGCGACGATCGCGGTCGCGCCGGCCACCCAGAAGAGCGCCCGCCCGCCGAACGCCACGGCCAGGCCGCCCGCCAGGCCTGGACCGAGCACCCCGAGCATCTCGAACGTCGCGCCCGACAGCGCGATCGCCTTCGGGTACTCGGCGCGCGTCGTGACCGCCGGCACCGAGGCCTGGTAGGTCGGGGTGAAGAACGCGGTGAGCGCGTTCATCGCCAACATCCCGACGTACAGCTGCCACTCCTGCGTGGCAGCGGCCAGGTACGCGAGGACCCCCATCCGCAGGGCGAGCGCCACCACCATGATCGCCTTGCGGCTGAAGCGGTCGGCGACCACCCCGGCGAGCGGCGACAGCACCACGAAGGCGGCCACGCGAAGCGTCAGCGCGATCCCGAGCACCGCCGCCGCCCGTGGACCCGCAAGGTCGTACGCGAGCACGGCGATGGCCACCCAGACGAGTGCGTCGCCGAGCAGGTGAATCAGTTGCGCCCCGTAGAGGCGCGCGAAGGCGGGGTTGCGCAATGCCCCGACCGTCGCGCTCAAGCCGTGGACGAGGCTCCGCACCTCAGGGGACGAGCGCGTCGAGGTGGAACTTCCCTTCGCGCCGGTAGGCCTCGGCGAAGGCGAAGCGCCCGTGCCCGCCGGCGCCGGCATGCAGGTGGGTCACCTGGTCGAGCACGCGGTGCATCGCGCGGCCGCGCTCGTACGCGTCGTCGATCGCGCCCCACCCCGGGACCATCTTCTCAAGGTGCTCGGGGCGGTAGTAGCGGGGGAAGTGGTTTCCGCTGAAAGTCATCTGGCTGCGCAACTCGTCCATCGCCCGCTCCTTGCGCTCCCAGACGTCCGAGACGTCGACCACGCAGTTGGGGTGGTGCGGCGTCATGTAGTAGATCGTCGGGATGGGGACGGGCGCGAGGTCGGGCATGGCGTCCTGAGCGAAGTCGCGCGAGGCGAGCGCCAGGCTCTCGAGGAGCAGCGTCATGGCCGGGCGCCGGTCGGGGTCGAGGTCGTGCATCGAGTGCTCGGGGTCCTGCGTGATCACCACCGTGGGCCGGTGTTCGCGCAACACGCGCACCAGGGCGATCTTCGACGGGACATCGACCGCCACCTCGCCCATCTTGAAGTCCCCGAAGGTGACCTCGACGCCCAGGTGCGCGGCGGCGCGCTGGACCTCCGGGCGGGACGCCGGGCGAGCGAGCATGACGTGGGCGTGGGCGCGGCCGCCGCCATCGGCGTGGCGCGCCAAGGCGCCGCCGGCCTCGACGACCTCCATGCCGTAGACGGCGAGCAGCAACATCGTAGGGGCAGCCGGAGTTGGGGCGTTCGACACGGGTCGACCTCCTGGGGCGAGCGTCAGTGTTGGCGGAGGCGCGGCATGAGCACCCCCTCCAGCGAGCGTCCGATCAGCGCGAACCCAAGCACGGTGAGCGCGATGAGCATGCCGGGTGGGAGCACCCACCATGGCCAACTGCCGTTCAAGAAGGCGCCGCGCGCCTGCGCGTAGTACAAGACGGTGCCCCAGGACTTCTGGATGGGGTCGCCGAGGCCCAGGAACGCGAGGCTCGCCTCGGTGAGGATGGCGCCCGACGTGGCGAGGATGAACTGCGATAGGGCGATCGGCACCACGCCCGGGACCACGTGGCGCCACAGGACGTGGCCGAACCGTCCCCCGAGGGCGTGGGCCGCCTCGACGTAGGCGTTGCTGCAGATCGCCAGACCTTGGGCGCGCACCACGCGCGCCGGGCGCGACCAGATCACGAGCGCGATCACGAGCGCGGTGTTCCAGAGGCTGGGCCCCAAGAACGCGGCGAGGACGACCGCGAGCGGCAGGAAGGGCAGCGTGAGGACCACGTCGGTGATGCGCATCAGGACCTGGTCGACCCAGCCGCCGGCCAGCGAAGCGACGACGCCGACGGTGGTACCGACGACCACGGCCGCGGTCGCGGCGATCAGTCCGATGAGGAGCGAGACGCGCGTCCCCCACAGGATCTCCGAGAAGATGTCCTGGCCGATGTCGTTCGTGCCAAGGACGTGGGCGGCGCTCGGCGGCAGGAACGGCCGCGCGACCACTTCGCGCGGGTCGTAGGGCGAGATCGACGGGCCGAAGACCGCGACGAAGAGGATGACGGCGAGCACGACCGTCCCGAACGCGGCCGAGGGGGTCCCGAGGAAGGCTCGGAACCACGCCGCCCGGCGCCGAGCTGCGGGCCGCGGGCGCTCGACCTCGGCCGTGGCCGACGCCGTGGTCACGGGCCGCTCCGCCGCACGCGCGGGTCGAGCAACGGGTAGACCGCGTCCGAGACGACGTTCGCCAGGATCACCGAGACCGTCAGAATCAGGAACGCCCCCTGGAGCACCGGGTAGTCGCGGTTGAGCACCGCTTGGTACAGGAGCGTGCCGATGCCGGGGTACGAGAACACGGTCTCGATGACGGTCGCGCCGCCGACCAGGAAGCCCAGGTTCAGGAACACGACCGTCGAGACGGGGAGCAGCGCGTTGCGGGCGGCGTGCTTTAGGAGCACCCGCCGCTCGGACATCCCCTTCGAGCGCGCCGTTCGGACGTAGTCCTGCCCGAGCGCGTCGAGCATCGCGTAGCGCATCACCAGGAAGGTGCCCGAAAGGCTCGCGAGGGTCAGGGTGGTCGCGGGAAGCACCAGGTGCCGGAGGACGTCGACCACGTAGGGCCAACCGGCCTTGGGGCCCCATGGCGTCACCGCGCCGAAGATCGGTAACCAGCGCAACTCGACCGCGAACACCGCGATGAACAGCATGCCGAGCCAGAACGTCGGCAGCGAGTCGACCACGATGGCGCCAGTGAGCGTCGCGGTGTCGAAGGACTTCCCCCGACGCCAGGCAGCGATCGCCCCGACGACGATGCCGAACACGGTCGCCACCAGCAGGCTCGACCCCACCAGGAGCAGCGTCCATGGGATGCGCTCGCGGATCGCCGCCGAGACTGGCTTGCCGAGCTGGTACGAGAAGCCCCACTCGCCACGCACGACGTTGCCGAGGTAGGTGGCGTACTGGGCCGGGAGGCTGCGGTCGAGCCCGTAGCGGGCGCGGATCTCGTCGAGCTGCGCCGGCGCGAGCATGCCCACGTCCTCGCCGGCCAAGAACCGCAGGGGGCTGCCTGGCATCGCGCGCGGCAGGAAGAAGTTGAGGGTGAGGGCGGCCAGCAGCACGAGCGCGTACTGGCCGACCCGACCGGCGTACCAGGTCAACGGTGGTCCCCTAGAGCCCGACTCACGGTCGGACGAACGACCCCTTGTGGATGATCCCTTGGCCCGCCATGAAGCTCCAGCCGTCGTACACAGCGGGACGGTAGGCGTAGATCCCGTCCTGGTAGAAGAGCGTGATGAACGGCAGGTCGGAGGCCAGGCGCTCCTGCGCCTCGTAGAGGAGGGCGCGCCGGGCGTCGTCGTCGGTGGTGACGAGGGCCGCGTCGACGAGGCGGTCGGCCTCGGCGTCGGCGTACCCGGAGAGGTTGAGCGTCCCCCGAGTGGGGTCCGAGTGCAGCAGGCCGCGGAGGTTGGCCTGGGCGTTCACGGGCGCGCTCCAGCCGAACATCGACATCTGGTAGTCGCGGCCGCCCGCGACGTTGAAGTCGGGCCAGGCGCGCTGGACGAGCGCCTCGTTCTCGATGCTGCGTACGGTGACGGCGATGCCGACGGCGTTGAGGTCGAGCGCGATCAGCTCGGCGGCGCGCAGGCGGACCGGGTTGTTGGCTGGTGCGAGGAACTCGAAGGCGAGCCGCGTGCCGTCCGCGTGGGCGAACACGCCGTCGGCGCCGCGCGCGTAGCCGGCGGCCTCGAGCTCCGCCGCGACGGCCGCCGCGTCCAGGCGCGGGTACTCCGCCGTCGCCGGGTTCGCGAAGCGCGAAGCCGGGTGCAAGAACCCGGGCGTGCCGGCAGTTCCATAGCCGAGAAGCAGCACGTCGATGAGGCGCTGGTAGTCGATCGCGCCGGCGATCGCGCGGCGCACGGCGACGTCGGCGAGGCCCGGCTGTTCGACGTCCATGATCAGGAGCGTCGAGGGGAACCCGGCGCCGCGCTGCACGGCCAGCTCGCTCGAGGCCTCGAAGCGCTCGACCGACCCGGCGGGGACCGGCCGCGTGGCGACGTCGACCTGGTTCGCCTGGAGCGCTTGGAAGGTGGCGGTCTCGTCACGGATCACTACGGCGACGATCTCCGCGTGCGCGGGAGCGGGTCCCCAGAAGTCGGCGTTCGCCTCGAGGCGGTAGTACTGGTCGGTCACGTACTCGACGAGTCGGTAC
>JAGXHO010000040.1 GCA_024636105.1 Trueperaceae bacterium
AGATGTGTATAAGAGACAGGCTCGCCACCGACAACGGCGCGATGATCGCGCTGGCCGCCGCGCAGCGGCTGTCGGCGGGCGCCGTGGACCCGAGCGACCTGCGCGCCGACGCCACGCCGTACCTGCCGCTCGCCGACGCCGTCGCGCGGCCGCGCGACGCGACGCCGCGGCGAAGCTGACGCGGGCCGCCCAGCCTCAGCGCACGGGGCCCCACAAGCCAGCCAGGAACGCCTCCTGCGTCACGACGCCGATCACCTTCTCGCCGTCCACGACCACGACCAACTGCTCGTGCGACAGCGGGCGCCGCAGGTCGGTCACGGCGACGTCGCCCGGCACCTTGACGAGCTCGTCCCACGAAGTGATCCGTTCGCGCCGCACGCCGGATACGCCGATCGGCACGCCCCCTTCCTGGACGATCACCACGCGGTGGTCGGCGAGCGTCTGGAGAGCGGCAGCCGAATCGACCAGCGGCACGCGTTCGGCGACCCGGCGCGCGGTCGGTGGCGCCACCAGCCCGAACGACAGCAGCGTCGGGCTCGGAAGCCGCAGCGCGGAGCGCACCCAGCCCAGGGCCGTGACGAACGCGACGAGGAAGACGACCCCCTCGACGAGGCCGGCGAGGTTGAAGCCGACGAAGCCGAGCCGCCCCTCGCGGCCGAGCGCCAGGAAGGCGAGGAAGGCGATGAAGAGCGCGAAGGCGACCGAGGCCGAGGCGGCGAGGGCGGCTTGACGACGGAGCTGGTCGGGGCGACGCATGCGCAGGGGTCCTCCTGGAGCCTAGGGCCGTGCCGAGGGCGAGGTGCCCAGGGCAAGGCGCCGCGGGGCTAGGTGCCGGCGATCGTCGCGGGCGCGGGGTCGAGGGGGGGCGGCTCGGAGAGCGGTGGCAGACCGAGCGTGGCCGGGAGGTGCTCGGGGTGGTCGACGTCGGCGGCGATCGCCGCGTCGTCGGAGATGAAGACGCGCGCGTCGAGCCCGAGCAGCGCGCGCACCCGTGCCTCGATCCCATCGAGCCGCGCCCGGCCGGTGGCGAGCGCCACGAGCGTCCCCCAACCGACCTGGCGGGCGAGGGCGAAGGGCTGCTTGCGCGCCTCGTACGCGAGGTCCACGAACGGAAGCAGCGCCGGCACCGCCCGTGGGCTGAGGAGCACCGCGTTGCCACCGGTGAAACGGCCGTCGGCGAGCCGCACGAACGTCCGCTTCTGATCGGGGAAGCGTGCGAGCGCCGTAGCCTGGGCGACGACCGGGTACACGAGGTCGGCGAACGGCGCGTCGCGCAGGAACACGCTCACGCCCTCCGCGTCCCACCAGGGGATGTCGGCGGTGACGATCAGGTAGCGCGCGGTCGGATCGCGCCCCATGGCGGCGCCCAGGCCCAAGGTCAACGAGTCCACCAGGCGGTTGCCCGCCGGCAGCGCGGCGTCGACCAGACGGCGCACCCGTCCATCGGTCGGGCCCACCCACACCACGTCGTCGATGACCCCACTCGCGCGCAGCGCGGTGGCGACGTACGCGCCCATCGGGACGTCGCGCAGCGGCACCAGCGCCTTGCTCTCGGCGCCGACGGTGCGAGCGAGGCGGTCGTCGCGGTCGCCACCGGCGAGCACGACGGCGACCACCCGGCCCGAGGGTGACTTCGACGCGGGAGCGCGAACGTGGTTCATGTGGTGCGCAGAATACCGCGCGCGGCGGAGGTCGCCGCTGCCCCCGACCCGCCCGTGGCCGCGCCGCCCAGGGATGGAGCCCTGGGCGGCGCGATGGTTCGAAGGGGACGGAGGGGCCGAAGCGGCGCCCCCGTGGTCAGAAGCGGGTCTGCCGCAGCGTGACCGCGGTCGTGCGGCCAGCATCGACGCGCACGGACTCGACGACGGTGCGGTACCCCGGCGCGACGATCGTCACCTCGTACGTGGAGGAAGCAAGGTCGCGCAGCACCAGGCGACCGGTGCCGCTCGGGATGACGCCGACGTCGCGGCCGTCGAGGTAGACGCGGGCGCCGCCGACGTTGGAGGTCAGCTCGAGGGTGCCTGCTTGGGCGCGCAGCGTCGCGTCGACGCGGGTGTCTTGGCCCGCGCGGACCTCGAAGGTGCGGCGCAGCGTGTCGTACCCGGCGCGGCGGAACTCGACGCTGTAGGTGCCGACGTCGAAGCTGGTCGAGCCGATCGGGGTGGTGCCCAGGAAGCTGCCGTCGACGTACACGTCTGCATCTTCGGGGGTGCTCGCGAAGCGGGCCGTGCCGGCGCGCACGACGGGGCGGAAGGTGGCGACCACGTTGGTGCTGCGGTCGGGGCGCACCTGGACGCGCTCGGCGTACGTGCCGCCCGAGGCGACGACCTCGATGTCGTACGTGCCCGGACGCAGGTCGTAGCGCAGCGGGGTGAAGCCCGCGAACGAACGGTCGACGTACACCTCGGCGCCGCTCGGCGTGCTCGAGACCTCGAGCGTGCCGTACGCGGCCTGAGCCGGACGCGAACCGACGTAGTAGAGCGCCGTGGCCGACACCCAGTCGTTCTGGGGCAAGGGCGTCACGATGATGCGCAGTGCCCGCGCGAACGCGTCCTCGCCGATGCTCGAGGTGGCGAAGTCCTGCTCGGCGCGGAACGAGGCCAGCGTCGAGGTGTCGAGCTGGTCACGGCTGGCGATCGCGATCACCTTGGCGAGGCCGTTCGGTGGGGCGACGTTGAACTGGTACCGCGCGCCCGAGGGCGGGAAGGTACGGGTCTGACCGGCGCGAACGACGGGTTCGCTCCCGGCGCCGTCGAAGCGGTTGGGGAGGACCTGCACGATCTCGCCATCGGCGGCGATGCTGAACAGGTACACGTAGGCGTCGACCGACGACCGCACCGAGATGCGGATCGCTTCGCCTACCCCGTAGGCGGGCGTGTCGCGCCCGCTGGTGTCCTTGTCGACCCAGACCTCGAGGTCGTACGCGGGCACGGGGTTGACGACGATCGAACGCGGGCTGATGACCACGTTCTGAGCGAGCGCGGCGCCGAAGAGCGCCAGGAAGAGCGCGGCGAGGATGGACCGCACGGACGAACGACGATCGAGGGTTCGGAGCATGTGGGGCCCCCTTTCTGAGACCACGCTAGCACCGACACCCCCGAGCCCCACCTGTGGATGTGCTGAACGGCCCTTCACGTTCGACGACCCGTTCGCCCTGGTTCGGCGCGCGATACTGCGGCATGACACGAGTACGCCCGCCCCTCCGCACCCCCTGGATCGTCCCCCTCTTCCTCGTCGCCGCGGCGTTCGCGTCCATAGCCGACGCGCAGGAGCGCAGCGTCGACGACGTCCTGGCCGCCCTCGAGGCCAGCGCTGCGGCGATCGTCGACCTCGCCTTCGTCCTCGAGGGCGAGCTGATCGACGAGGCCGGCCAGACCTTCCGCCTCGAGGTCGAGGTGCTCGCGATCCCCGCCGAGCCGGCGATCGGCCTCTACATCCTCCAGCCCGACGCCATCGCCGACAACCAGATCGTGGTCGCCGGAGACGAGGTACGCAGCTACACCTTCTTGACGAACCAGGTGAGCCTCTTCGACGTGTCCGATCCCGATGCCTTCGGCGGGCTCATCGAACCGAGCGCCGATGGCTCGCTGCCGCTGTCGCTCGACCTCGCGGCGGTCTTCGCCGGCTGGGACGCCACGATCGAGGACGACGCGGGCGCCACCGTCACGGTCCGCTTCGCCAACCGGGATCCGGACGCGGCGATGCAGACGGTGCTCGCCACCGTGACTAGCGACACGTGGGACCCCGTGCGCCTGGTGTTCCTCCGCGCGGGCGACGCGCTGTTCGCCGACCTGCGCTTCGTCGACTGGAGCCGCGACCAGGGGCTGACGCTCGACGAGGTCACGTACCTGCCGGACGACGCCGAGGTGTTGGACCGGCGCCGCGACTAGCGACCCAACATGCGCTCCGGGACCACCGCCGCGTCGAACTCCGCCTCCGTGAGGTAGCCGAGTTCGAGGGCCGAGCCCTTCAAGGTGAGCCCCTCGCGGTGCGCCTTCTGGGCGATCTCGGCGGCCTTGTAGTAGCCGATCGACGCATTGAGCGCCGTCACGAGCATCAGCGACTCGTCGAGGTGCTTGCGCGCGCGCACCGGGTCGGCCTCGATGCCGACGACGCAATGGTCGACGAAGCTGTCGGAGGCGTCGGCGAGCAGGCGGATCGACTGCAGCAGGTTGTGGATCATCACCGGCTTGAAGACGTTGAGCTGGAAGTGGCCGTGGGTGCCCGCCACCGCGATCGCCGCGTCGTTGCCGATCACCTGCGCGCAGACCATGGTCATCGCCTCGGCCTGGGTCGGGTTGACCTTGCCCGGCATGATCGACGAGCCGGGCTCGTTCTCAGGCAGGCGGATCTCGCCGATGCCGCAGCGGGGACCCGAGCCGAGCAGGCGGACGTTGTTCGCGACGTGCATCAGCGCGACCGCGGTGCGCTTGAGCGCACCGGAGGTCTCGACCATGGCGTCGTGCGCGGAGAGCGCCTCGAACTTGTTCTCGGCGGTGACGAACGGATGGCCGGTGAGCGCGGCGATCTTCGCGGCCACCCCCTCGGCGAAGCCCTTGGGGGCGTTGAGGCCGGTACCCACCGCGGTGCCACCGAGCGCCAGCTCGGCTAGGTGCGGCAGCGTGTGCTCGATCGCAAGGGTCGACTTGGCCACCTGGGCGGCGTACCCCGAGAACTCCTGCCCCAAGGTGATGGGCGTCGCGTCCATGAGGTGGGTGCGGCCGATCTTGACCACGTCGTCGAAGGCGCGCGCCTTCTCGTCCAGCGCGGCGTGCAGCTTGCGCAGCTTGGGCAGCAGCTGCTCGACCACCTCGCCGTAGGCGGCGACGTGCATGGCGGTCGGGAAGGTGTCGTTCGAGGACTGCGACTTGTTGACGTCGTCGTTCGGGTGGATGGGGTCCTTGGAGCCGAGCACGCCGCCGACCTTCTCGATCGCGCGGTTGCTCACGACCTCGTTGACGTTCATGTTCGATTGGGTGCCCGAACCGGTCTGCCACACCACGAGCGGGAAGTGGTCGTCGAGGGTGCCGGCGAGGATCTCGTCGCAGACCTCGGCGATCATCTTCGCCTTGCCGGCGTCCAGCACGCCCAGGTCGGCGTTGGTGAGCGCCGCGGCCTTCTTCAGCACGGCGAAGGCGCGGATCACGGGCTGCGGCATCCGCTCGCCGCCGATCCGGAAGTTCTCGAGCGAGCGCTGGGTCTGCGCGCCCCAGTAGCGGTCGGAGGCCACGCGGACCTCCCCCATGGTGTCCTTCTCGATGCGGGTGCTCATGCGTCGATGCTACTACCGGCGGTCACGCGGGGATCACGGCCGCAGCGCCGCCGCGAAGGCGTCCGCCAACCCGTCGCGCCAACAGCCCCAGTTGTGGCCGGCCGCCCGCTCGGCGTACGCCACATCGGCACCGTTCGCGGTCAGTGCCTCGCGAACGCGTCGGTTCACCGGCGCCAACCAATCGAGCGTGCCCACGTCCAGCACCCACCGAAGGTGGGCACCGGCGCCCGCCGCGAGCCGCTCGGCGAGCCACGTACGCTCCGTTTCGTGGTGGCGGCGGTCGTCGGGGGCGCCGAGGAACGCGCCCCCCTGCGCGACCACGCCGGTCCAGTCGTCGGGCGCGTGCAGCGCCAAGGTCGCCGCCGCCAGCCCCCCCAGGCTCGCGCCCATCGCCCACCACCCGGCGCCGACGGCGTACTCGTCGGCGACGAACGGGCGCACCTCGTCGTGTACGAAGCGCAGGTGGCGCTCGTCCCAGGCGTACTCGCCGATCCGGTCGTCCGGCTCCAGGAACACGAGGTGCGCCGGCCGCGCGCGGCCCTGCCGGACCAGCGCCGCGAGCACGTCGGCGGCGCGCGCCAGCCGCTGGTACGCGACGCCGTCGTGCAGCACGACCACCGGCAGCGGTCCGTGCGCATCGGGCGGCGACGCGACCACCACCCGTCGCTCCGCGCCGAACGCGCTCGAGGCGAGCTTGTGGCGCCGCACCGTCCAGGCCGGGTCCGCCTCGGGCGGATCGGCCAGCGGGTGCGGCCGGTACGCGGGGCCGCGCACCTCGGTCACCTCGGGGTACCAGGGGTTCGATCCGGTGGCGCCTCGCTCGGGGTCGGCGCGCACGCCCCCGGCGCCATCGACGAAGGCGTACTCGAAGCGGACGTCGTCGGGCAGGTCCAGCGTGAAGCGCGCCACGGCGCTCGCGTCGAGCGGGTGCGGCGCGCGGTGCATGTCGGTGAGGTCGCTGTACACGAAGCGCGCCCAGTCGGGCACGCGGATCTCGAGGCGCATGACGACCACGCTACCCGCCGCGCCGCTGCGGCCACGTCGGATACCATGCCCGCCATGTCCGCAACCATCGATCCCCGCGCCGCCTTCGAGGCCGCCACCGAAACCGCACTGCGCGCCAAGCCCTCGGCCAAGTGGACGCGCTACGACCCCGACGTGCTGCCCGTGTGGGTCGCCGACATGGACTTCCCGCCCGCGGAGCCGATCCGCCGGGCGCTGCACGCGCACCTCGACCACGGCGGCTACGGCTACCCGCCGTTCGGCGGCACCCCCGGACTGGTCGACGCGCTCACCGAGCGGCTCGCGACCCGCTTCGACTGGCATGTCGACCGCGAAGCCGTCCACCCGATGGCCGGCATCATCCCCGGGCTCTTCCTCGGCACCCTCGCCACCACCGGACCCGGCGAACAGGTCGTGGTGCAGCCACCGATCTACCCGCCGTTCTTCGCCGCCATCCGCCAGTCGCAGCGGGTGGTGATCGAGAACCCGATGGTCGACGACGGCGCGCGCTACGTCATGGACCTCGAACACCTGCGCTCGGCGATCACGCCGGCGACCCGCGCGCTCATGTTCTGCAACCCGCACAACCCGACCGGCCGGGTGTTCGCGCGCGCCGAGCTCGAGGCCCTGGCCGAGGTCGTGCTCGAGCACCGCCTCTGGGTGATCAGCGACGAGCTGCACGCCGACCTGGTCTTGGACGGTCGCCACGTGCCGTTCGCGTCGCTGTCGCCCGAGGTCGCGCAGCGGACGATCACCATGTACGGGCCGACCAAGGCCTTCAACCTCGCGGGCTTCAAGGTCGGCTTCCTGATCGCCGAGAACCCGGCGCTGCTCGCGCGCGTCAAGGAGATCGCCGGCTACTCGCAACCCGGGGTCAACGTGATGGGCCAGGTCGCGGCCCAGGCGGCGTTCCGCGAGGGCGACGCGTGGCTCGAGGCGGCGCTCGGCTACCTGCGCGCCAACCGGGACCATCTGGTCGCGCGCCTGGCGGCCGAGGCGCCCGCGGTCCGGACGTACGCCCCCGAGGGCACCTACCTGGTGTGGCTCGACTTCCACGCTACCGGCCTCGGCGACGACCCCGCCGCCGTGCTGCTCGAGCGCGGCCGGGTGGCCCTCAACGCCGGCGGCGACTACGGGATCGGCGGTGCCGGGTTCGCGCGGCTCAACTTCGCCACGAGCCGCACCACGCTCGACGCGGCGCTCGACCGGGTCGTCGGGGTGGTCGGCGGCGGCTGAGGTCCGGGCGACGCGCGGCGCGCCCATCGACCGAGAAAGATGTCATATCCCCGTGACACCCGGGGGCTAAGATTGGGTCACGAGGCTTCGGCCCCGTGTACGGACGCGATGAAACCTGCCTCGTATCTGGGCGCTTGAGGTAGGTGGAGCGAGTAGCGCAACCGGCCGTTTTGAGTCGTCCCACTCACCACAGCCGTTGATGCCCAGAGCGAGGCCCCTCCCGGGTCCCGCACTGCAAGGCCCGAACCGTTCGGGCGCCCGGCGCGAGCTGGGTTCGATGGACGCGATGAAGTCTGCTCTGCATTTGGGCGCTTGGAGCAGATGGAGCGAGTAGCGCAACCGGCCATTGGGACGCACGTCGCGGAGCGTAGGCTCCGCATGCCGGTCGAGCTGCCCAGCACCCCCCGTTAGGGGCCGAGGCACCGTGACCGAGCTCGCGATCGACCGCACGTCCAGCACCGCCGCACGGACCCATCGGGTCGTGGTTCGCGCCGCGGCAAGGCTCTCCCGTACGATCGCGATGGTCGGCATGCTCGTCGCCATCACGGCGTGCGGCGCCCAGCAGGTACCCACCGCCGAGGCACTCGTGGCGAACTCCGAACCGCTCGCGTCCTACGTCCACTTCGGCGCCTTCACCTACGGCGGCGTCTGGCAAGGCATGGAGCCGGTGGCGCGGCTCGAGGCCAACCTCGGGCGCCGGTTGGACGTCGTCCACTGGTTCATGAATTGGGACCATGCCTACGACGCCCGCCTGGTGGACAGCGTCCTCGCGGCGGGAAGCGCTCCGCTGATCAGCTGGCAGCCGCACCGCCAGAGCGTGGCCGACATCGCCGCCGGCGCGTACGACGACTACCTCCGAAGCTGGGCCGATGGCCTCGCGGCCGCTCCGGGCGTCGTGTACCTCCGCCCCTTCCCCGAGATGAACGGCACCTGGGTGCCGTGGAGCGGCGACCCCGACGGCCTCGTCGCCGCATGGACGCGCATGACCGCGCTCTTCGACGCGGCCGGTGCGTCGAACGTCCGCTGGGTCTGGGCGCCGAACGTCACCGACGAGCCGCGCACCGACGCCAACCGCATGGAGCGCTACTACCCGGGCGCCGAGCACGTGGACGTGCTCGCGCTGAGCGGCTACAACTGGGGCGCCACGAAGCCCGACATCGGTTGGCGCAGCTTCGAGGAGATCTTCGCCGGCGGCTACGCGCGCCTCGTTGAGCTCGGGACGCAGCCGGTGTGGATCGCCGAGGTCGCGAGCACCGACGAAGGCGGCGACAAGGCCGCCTGGGTCCGCGACCTCTTCGCCTCGACGGCGTTCCCCCGCCTCGAAGCGATCGTCTGGTTCGACGAGAACAAGGAAACCGACTGGCGGCTCACGTCCACCCCGGACGTCCTGGCCGCCGTCCAGGCGTCGCTGGGCGTCGCCCCGATCGCCGCCGGCGCGCGCTGAGGCCGCTCCGAACCGTCCGGGCGGCGCCATGGTACGGATGGGGGCGTGCCCATCGGTCGCGACGTAGCTCGGCGCCTCTTCGCCCTCCTCCTGCTCGCCACGCCGCTCGTTGGCGCGCAGGTCGCGGCGCCCTCCGCGACGCCCCCTACGCCGACCGGGTACGCGGTCGAACCCTGGCTGACCGGCCTGACCCTTCCAGTGGCGGTGGCCACCGACCCGGACGGCGGCGACGCCGTGCTCGTCGTCGAGCTCGAAGGGATCGTGCGCTCGGCGCGGGGCGGCGTGGTGCGCGCGGCGCCCTTCCTCGACCTCCGCCACCGCGTCACCGGCCTCGCCGGCGAGCAGGGTCTGTTCACGGTCGCCCTCGAGCCCACGGCCGCGGCCGTCGATCGGCCGCGGCAGGTCGTGGCCGCGTTCACCGAGATCGGTACCGGCGACCTGATCGTCGCGGCCTACCCGGTGGACCTGGACACGTGGACGGCCGACCCATTCGCCGAGGCCGTGATCTTCCGCGTCCCCATGCCGGAGCCGTTCCACCACGGCGGTCAGGTGCGCTTCGGCCCCGACGGCGCGCTCTACGCGAGCATCGGGAACGGCGAGCGGTCGCCGCACTTCCTCGCGACGCGCCCATGGAGCGCACAGTCGCTGGCCACGCTGCGCGGCAAGATCCTCCGCGTTCGGCTACTGCCGCCCCCGGTCGCCGGCCTCCGCGAGCCCTACTCGGTGCCGGACGACAACCCCTTCGTCGGCGCGGACGCTCCAGCCGAAGGCCCCGTGCGCCCGGAGATCTGGGCGCTCGGTTTCCGCAACCCGTGGAAGTTCGCGTTCGACCCCCACGACGGCGTCGCGCTCGTGGCCGACGTCGGTGAGGATCGTTGGGAAGAGGTCAACCGCGTGGGGTCCGGCGGCAACTACGGGTGGCCGATCCGCGAGGGGCGCGAGTGCCTCGAACACCCCGACGCCTCCGAGCTGGTCGAACCCGCTTGCGCGTCGCGCGCGCTCGACGGCCCGTGGATCACGTACGGTCACCTCGAGCTCGACCCCGGCGGCGGGCTCGCCGTCACGGGGGGTGTGGTCGTCGCCGACCCGACGTTGCCGGCGCTGGTCGGACGCTACGTCTTCGGCGACTTCGTGACCGGGCGGGTCTGGGCTTGGGACGACGACGCCGGACGGCGCGACCTGCTGCTCGAGAGCGGACTGGCGCTCACCGCGATCGACGCCGGCCCGGCGGGGGAACTGCTGCTCGTAGGGGTCGACGGACGGGTGCTACGCGTACACATCGACCCCGCGACGCCGGCCACCCCCGAGCAGGTAAGGTGAGGCACCTCGACCGTGCGGCGCCGCGAGCGCGCCTCGGCCGACCCCACCGAACCGCCATGGACCCGGCACACGACGCCCCCCAACGCCGCCCGCGACCGCGGGGCGTGGGCTCATGGACCGCTGCCCTGATCGCGACGCTCGCGCTCACGACGCTCGCGCTCACCGCGTGCAGCGAGGTCGCGCAACCCCCCAGCGCCCCCGAGGCGCGCACGTCGCTGGCCCTGCTCGGCGCCTTCGTCCCCGGAGCGGTGTGGGACGACCTCGGTGGACTCGAGACGCTCGAAGACGCGGTCGGCCGCCGCTTCGACGTCGCCCACTGGTTCACGTCCTGGGACCACGCCTACGACCCCGTGCCGGTCGCCGCGGTGCTCGGGTCCGGTCGGTTCCCGCTGATCACGTGGCAGCCGCACCAGCAGTCCGTCGGCGAGATCGCCGCCGGAGTCCACGACGACTACCTTCGCTCCTGGGCGCACGGGATCCGCGAGGCCGGCGGCACGGTCTACCTCCGTCCGTTCCCGGAGATGAACGGCGACTGGGTCCCGTGGAACGGCGACCCCGATGGCTTCGTCGCCGCATGGCGCCACATGACCGCGCTCTTCGCTCGCGAGGGGGCCACCAACGTCCGGTGGGTCTGGAGCCCCAACGTCACCGACGAACCGCGCACGGACGGGAACAAATTGGAACGCTATTACCCTGGTGCCGACCACGTCGACGTCCTCGCCCTGAGCGGCTACAACTGGGGCGCCACCCGTCCGCACATCGGGTGGCGAAGCTTCGACGAGATCGTCGCCCAGGCTTATCCGCGCCTCGCCGCCCTCGGCCCACAGCCCGTGTGGGTGGCCGAGACGGC
Source organism: Trueperaceae bacterium (assembly GCA_024636105.1). The sequence continues at coordinate 11,125 of JAGXHO010000040.1, forward strand.
GTCCGCCGAGTCCGGCGGCGACAAGGCGGCCTGGATCCACGGCTTGTTCGCGACCGACCGCTTCACCCGCCTCGAGGCCGTGGTCTGGTTCAACGAGGACAAGGAGACCGACTGGCGCCTGGAGAGCTCGGCGTCGTCGCTGGCGGCCTTCCGCGAGGCCGCGAGCGCGCTGGGGACGCGCTGAACGGCGGCTCGACCGCCGCTCAGCGCAGTTCGGCTTCGGCCCGCGGCAAGTCGTCGAACGCCGGCGCGTCCCCATACAGACCGGCGAGCACCGCCTCGAAGAAGCCTGGATCGACGATCCCGAGGAGCGGCGCCAGTTCCGCCACGCGGCGGTAGGCGCCCTCGATGTCGAGGTCCGCGACGGCCACCGCGTCGACGACCTCGAGCAGGGCCCGCTCGGCCGGCGCGACGCCCGCGGGATCGCGGCGGTACGTGTCGAAGGTCGCCGCGAGCGCCTCGGCCATCGGCCCGATGCGGACGAACGCGTCCACGAGCGGCCGGTGCCGCTCGCTCACCTCGCCGCCGGCGACCCCGTGTATGGGGTTGACGTAGCGCGCGTACGCCACATCGTCGACGGCACCGTGGGGTTGGTCGCGCGACCATGCGAGCTTCGCCGCGCCGGCGCAGACCGAGAACTCGGGATCGAACGCGTTGAACCCGTCGCCGAACAGGTGGGGGTTCGCGTACGGGGACGCGGTGTCCTCCGCGAGCGGGCGCAGGAGGCGAACGGCATCGACCGTCACCTGGGCCAGGCCGACGTCGTCCGTCGGCCCCCGCGCCAACGGGTCGAGGTAGGACTCGTTCAACAGCACCTGCACCAACAGCGTGGCCGGGACGTCGTACGCCGTCGCCGCGCGCTCGACCGCGTGCGCCACCGGCACCAGCCGCGCCAGCGTGAGCGTGCCCCACGCCGAGAGCGGAAGGTACGGGGCCACGCCACCGGTCAGCCGGCGCGCGTCGCTCGCGGCGGCCGCGACGACCGCGGGGTCGCACCGGCCGACCTCGGCGCCTCCGGCCGCTTCGATGACCAGAGTCGGACCGGACGGCAGCGGCAGCTTCAACGCCTCGTCGAACCGCACGGGCGCAGCCGAGCGCACGATCTGCAACGCGGCGCGCGCGGCTGGGTCGACGGCCCAACCCGTCCACACGGTCGCGGCGAAGCCGCCGACCGCGACGGCGCCCAGGGCGACCGCGACCAAGACCGGGCGCAGCCGAGCGCCGCGCGGCGCCGACGCCGGGCGCCGCCACACGACCGACGCCGACCTCCCTTCAGGGGGCGCCCGCCCTTCAGGGGGCGCCCGCCACAGCGCGAGGTTCGGCAGCAACCGCGTGAGCGCGGTCGCGTACGCCACGGCGTTCACCGGACGCAGCAGCAGCAGCGGCAAGATCCCGACGGCGGTGTGCTTCAACCCCATCCGAAGCGCACCCCACGGCCGCCGTCCACGCATGCGGTCCTGCGTCCAGAAGCCCAGGAACACGAGGAACCCGGTCACCGCCAGGTCGGCGACGAGCAGGGTCGCCACGGCGCGCGCCATCCCCTCGAGGCCGACCCACGGAAGGGCCAACCCGAGCGCCGTCGGCAGCGCCAGAAGGAGGAGGAGACCGGCCAGGTTCTCGAGCTGCGCCGTGAGCAACGCGAAGCGCACGTTGGGCGGTAGTCCGGCGCGCCGCGCGCGGGTCCCGGCGCGCTTGACGACGACCTCGAGGGCGCCGCCCACCCACCGCTCGACCTGATGCAAGTACGCGCTCACCCGCGGCGGGTCCTCGGTGGACATCGCCGCACCGATCTCGAACCGCGCGTCCGCCGTCCGGCGGATGGTCAGGCGCGGTCCGTCGACGACGGTTCGCAGCGGATGCAGGCCGCCGTCGCGGACCACCCGGAAGCCGCGTTCGTGCAGGGTCGCGACGTCGAAGGAGCGCTCCTCGGCCGCGGCGGACTGCACTTGGACGGTGAAGTCGTGGTCCTCGGTGAGGCCATCGGACGGCATGGGAAACGCATCGCGCCGCGCGACGAAGCCGCAACCGACGACGGTGAACAGGCGGGAGGCGCCGAACGTACGGCCGCGGCCGAGGCGGACGGCCTGGCCACGCCGGACGACGACCGCGAAGGCGTACTCGGCGGAGCGTGCCGCGGAGACGAAGCGGGCGCCGACGCCGCCGTGCTCCGGTCGCCGCGAGGTCACCGCCCCCGACTGCATCGCGACGTCCTCGAGTACCCAGCGCGGCCCATCGCGATCGGCCACGCGACGGAGGCGGTAGAAGCCGTCGCGGATCTCCGACACGAACCCGGGCTCGAGCACCGTGTCGCCGTCCACCACCAGGACGCGCTCCGCGGCGACCAGACCACCGCCGACCGCCAGGTTGAGCGATTCAGCCTTCGACGTCGGGACGTCGTGGTGGACCACGTCGACCGACGGACCCCCGGACGGGCGTGCCCACCGAGCCACGCTGGCCGATCGGGGACCGAACGCGCCCCGCTCGCCAACGACGAACCCGTGGGCCGCGAGGGTGGCGGCGACGACGTCGGCGGTGCGGTCGCGACCCCCGTTGACGCTCACGACCACCCCGTCCAGGGGCTCGCGCTGTGCGAGGATCGCCGTCAGGCAACGCTCGGCGCCGGCCTCTTCCTCGAACATGGGCACCACCGCCACGACACGGTCCGGCCCCCGAACGGGCAGCGTCCGTTCGGGGAACGCGCCGAGGACGGCGTTGGCGATCGTGGTGGGCATCGCGGCGATGCCAGGGATCTGAGGCATGGGAAGTGCGCGCCAGGACCGGGCGGGCGTCGCCCCCGATTGTGACCCGCGACGAACGCTGTCGCAGGTTCACCGGGCACCGACGCGCCGTCGCGGCCCCGCCTCAGAGCCGCCCTTCGAACGCGGCCACGTCCACCTTCGGCTCCGGCCAGCGCAGCGGCAGCGCCTCGAGCGCCTCGACGACCGCCGTCGCGACGACCACGTCGCGGTACCACTTGCG
>JAGXHO010000041.1 GCA_024636105.1 Trueperaceae bacterium
CCCCCTCCGCGCTGGTGCGGGATGGCACGCGCCGGCCGGGCGGGCGGACAAGACAGTGATGGGGCTTCTCGACCAAGCTCCTATGAAGTCACGATCGTCCGTCCGGTCGCATGCGCGATGGTCCTTCGGGACGAGCCGACGAATCGCCTACAGGACAGCCGAAGCGTCAGTCAGACCGTGGGTCAGGCCCCCCCGAAGTACCACCACGAACATCATCACTGTCAGGCCTCGATGTCGGGCACCAGCGCGAGCAGCGCGTCGACGAAGCGGTCGAAGTCCGCGAACGTCGAGCGGTGGTTGCTGACGGCCACCCGCAGGCAGTAGCGCCCGTCGAGCGTCGTGTAGGTCGGCACCGCGACGCCGCTCTCCTGCACGCGCATGAGCAGCTCGCGGTTGAGCGCGTCGAGGCGCTCTTCGCTCCACCCGTCGGGGTGGGCGCGGAAGCAGACGATGTCGAGGCCAACGGGCGCCATCCGTTCCAGCAACGGCTCGCGTTCGATCCGCGCGGCGAGGTGGTGGGCCTGGTCGACGTTGCGCTGGATCATCCGCCCGTACGCGTCCACGCCGCGGTCCATCCACGACAACCACACCTTGAGCGCCTTGAAGTCGCGCGAAAGTTCGAGGCCGAAGTCCGTGAACCACTTCGCGCCGCCCGCGAGCCCGCGCGGCGTGGGGGCCAGGTACGCGGGCGACGTCGCGAACGCGTCGCGCTGCGCGCTCGCGTCGCGCACGAGCACCAAGCCCGCCTCGAAGGGCACGTGCATCCACTTGTGGAGGTCGAGGGCGACCGAGTCGGCGCGCTCGATGCCGCGCACGAGCGGCGCCAACGCCGGCGCGAGGCCGACGAGCGCCCCGATGGCGCCGTCGACGTGGAAGCGCAGGCCCTCCTCGGCGCACAGGTCGGCGAGCGCGTCCAGGTCGTCGACGGCGCCGGTGTTGATCGTGCCGGCGTTGCCCACGACCAGGAACGGCTTGCGCCCGGCGGCGCGGTCCTCGTGGATCGCGCGGCGCAGCGCGCCGAGGTCGATGCGGTACGCGCCGTCGGTGGGTATGAGCCGCAGGGCGTGCGAGCCGAGGCCGAGCAACTCCGCCGCGCGCTTGTGGCACGAGTGGACCTCGACGGACGCGTACGCCACGAGCGGCTCCGGCATGGCCGCGACGCCCTCGGCGCGCACGTCGACGCCGGCGTGGACGTGGCGGGCGACGGTCCAGCCGACCAGGTTGGCCATCGACGCGCCGCTGACCATCAGGCCGCCGGCGTCGAGCGGGAAACCGAGGAGTTCGGCGCACCAGCGAACCACCTGCAACTCCACGTGCATCGCGGCGTGGTTGCCGCCACCCAGGTTGGGGTTGGAGGCCGCCGCCAGGAACGCGCCCAGCGCCCCGACCATGGTGCCGTTGCCCATGTACCACCCCCAGAAGCGCGGGTGGTCGTTGCCCATCAGGTAGGGCTGAACGTCCGTGCGGTAGCGCGCGTACGCGGCCTCGACTCCGGCTCCCTCGCGCGGCGCCGGGGTCTCGAAGCTCGGTGCGAGCGTCTTCGGCATCGGCTGCCACACCGGGCGCTCGGGCAGCCGGCTCAGGTCGTCGAAGGCGTCGTCGACCATCCGGTGCGCCAGCGCTCGCAGCCCCTCGAGGTCGGCGGGATCGAGCGTCTCGTGCACGGCGGCGGGCGCGGTCGGATCGATCATCACGGGCCTCCTCGAGAACGGACGCGCTCAGGCACGGCCGAACGGCCGGCGCGACGTGCTTGCGCTGCTCGCGTGGCGGCCAGCTTACGCGGTCGGGCGCCGGAACGCCGCGGTACCGTGGCCGCAGGCCGGGGCCGCGCGCGGTGCGCGGTCCGACGGCGCCCACCCGGGCTGGAGAGGGTCCCATGAGCGACTGGAAGACGTACCTCGACCAAGAGCAGCCGCGGTTCGTCGAGGAGTTCCTCGACTTCTGCCGCATCCCGAGCATCTCGAGCCTCCCCGAGCACGCCGACGACGTGCGGCGCGCGGCCGGGTGGGTGGCCGAGCGCGTGGCCGCGGCGGGCATGGAGCACGTGGAGATCTTGGAGACCGGTGGGCACCCGATGGTGTACGCCGATTACCTGCACGCGCCCGGCAAGCCGACCATCCTGATCTACGGGCACTTCGACACCCAGCCGGTCGATCCGCTCGCGCTCTGGGACGCCGACCCCTTCGACCCGCAGGTCCGCGACGGACGCGTGTACGCACGTGGGGCCTCCGACGACAAGGGCGGGATGTTCGCACCGATCCTCGCGGTCGAGGCGCTCCTGGGGGCCGAGGGCACGCTGCCCGTCAACGTCAAGTTCTTCTTCGAGGGGCAAGAGGAGATCGGCAGCCCGACCATGGGGCCGTTCGTGGCGGCGAACGCCGATCGTTTCGCTTGCGACGTGGTCGTCAGCGCCGATGGTGGGCAGTGGGCCGAGGACCAGCCCTCGCTCACGCTGGCGTTCAAGGGGCTCTGCGCCGTGCAGATCGACGTCAAGGGCGCCTACCGCGACCTCCACTCCGGGATGTACGGCGGCGCGGTCGCCAACCCGATCCACGCGCTGGCGCAGATCCTCGCCAGCATGCGCGACGCCGACGGGACCATCGCGATCGACGGCTTCTTCGACGACGTGCGCGACCTGACCGCCGACGATCGCGCGCGCATCGCCGCCGTCGATTTCGACGAGGCGCGCTACATGCGCGACCTGCAGGTCGACGCCCTCTACGGCGAGCCCGGCTACACCACCCTCGAGCGCGCCTGGGCGCGCCCGACCCTCGAGGTGAACGGCATCTGGGGTGGCTTCCAGGGCGCGGGCGTGAAGACGGTGCTCCCGAACCAGGCGCACGCCAAGATCACGTGCCGCCTGGTGGCGAACCAGACGCCTGCGAAGATCGCCGACGCGATCGAGGCGCACGTGCACCGGGTTTCCCCGCCCGGCGTCCGCGCGACGGTGCACAAGCTGCCGCAGTCGGCGATGCCGTACGAGATGCCGTTCGACCACCCCGGCAACGTCGCCGCGGCGGCGGTGCATCGGAAGCTCTACGGCAAGGAGCCGTACTTCGTCCGCGTCGGCGGGAGCATTCCCGTGGTGGGCATGTTCCTCGAGGCGCTTGGGTCGCACACCGTCTGTTTCGCCTTCGGCCTCGACGACGAGAACCTGCACGCGCCGAACGAGTTCTATCGCCTGTCCAGCCTGCGGCGCGGGCAGGAGGCGTACGCGATGCTGCTCCACGAGCTCGCGAACCCGAGCTGACGCGCCGCGTTCAGCGGTACTCGGGGTTGGGGTGGTCGAAGCGGCTCCCGGCCTCCCAGGCGCCGGGCTGGTTGCCGTGCGCCGGGAAGCCACCGGCGTCCTTGAGCAGGCGCGCCAGGTGCATCAGGTTCCAGGTCATGAAGGTGGTGTTGCGCTGGGTGAAGTCGTTGTCGAACCCGGCGCGTCGGCCGTCGTCCAACTCGTCCCCGTAGCTGGGACCGGGGCCCGCTTCGCCGATCCAGCCCGCGTCGGCCTGCGGCGGTAGGGCGTAGCCGATGTGCTGCAGCGCGTACAGGACCCCCATGGCCACGTGCTTGATGCCGTCCTCGTTGCCGGTCACCAGCACCCCGCCGACCTTGCCGTAGAAGGCGTACTGGCCCCGATCGTTCAGTTCGCCCGAGTGGGCGTAGAGCCGCTCGATCACGCGCGAGCAGGTCGACGAGCGCTCGCCGAGCCAGATGGGGCTTCCGAGCACGAGGATGTCGGCCGCGCGCACCTTGGCGTAGAGCTGGGGCCAGTCGTCGCGCTCGGCCCCATGTTCGGTCATGTCGGGGTACACCCCGGGGGCGAGGACCAGGTCCTCGGCACGCACGTGCTCGACGAGCACGCCCTGTTCGGCCATGATCGCCTGCGACACGTCCATCAGCAACTGCGTGTGGGACGGCTGTGGTGAGGGCTTGAGGGTGCAGTTGACGAACAGAGCGCTCAGGTCGTCGTAGTTCCGCGGAGGGGTGCTCGCATCGTCCATGCGTTCAGTCTGCACCCTGGCGCGCGGCGTCGGCTGGCAACCGCCCGACGGGCTCCGTCAACCGCGCGGATGGGCCCACGCCACCTCGATCAGCTGCCGCAACACGTTGCGGTCGACGTCGTCGAGCTTGTTCACGTACACGCAACCCACCCCCGTGGTGTGCTTGCCGAGCCGCTCGAGGAGCGCCGTGGACTCGGGTGAATCGCGCAGACCGTACAGCGATAGCCGCTGCTTGCCGGCCGCGAACCCGATCGGGCAGAAGTCGCCCGAATGACCGGAGGCGTAGTCGTAGTGGTAGCTCCCCCAACCGAGGATCTGCCCCCACATGGCGGGTGGCTCGCCGGCGACGTCGCTCATGAGCGCCGTCAGTTCGCGCGCGTCGCGCTGACGAACGGGGTGTTCGATGGCTTCGAGGTACTCGTTCGGGTCGGCGTCGGTGCGCTGCATCGAAGGGGCCATGGCGGAGGTTAGCGCGGGCGCGGCGCGCGCTTCGGTCGGGTGAGGGTCCGTCGCCCGCGTCCCCGCTTTCGAGCGCGATGATGGCCTCGTGACCTACCCCGCGACTCCCGACCCGCGCGCCTTCGACGCCGTCCTGTTCGACGTGGACGGCACCCTCGTCGACAGCGAGCCGATCTGGTTCGCCGTGCTCCGAGCGGTGGTGCCCGAATTCGGGGGCGCCCTCCCCGAGGACGCCCACGCGGCGCTGCATGGAACCGACCGCCCCGCCGCCACCCAGATCCTGCGCGAGCGCTTCGGGCTCCAGGGCGACGCCGCGACGTTCTGGGCTCGGGTGGTCGAGCGCTTGGTCGTCGACCTCGCGGGCGTGCGGCCGATGCCGAACGCGGTCGCTTGGGTCGAGGCGGTGGCCGAGGCCGGACGCGCACGGGCGGTGGTCTCGAACTCGCCCCGCGCGATGGTCGAGGCCTCGCTCGCCCCCCACGCTTGGGCGCGGCACCTGCACGTGCGCGTCGCGATCGAGGACGTGCCGCGGGGCAAGCCGCATCCGGACGGCTACCTGCTCGCCGCCGAGCGCCTGGGCGTTTCGGCGGCGCGCTGTTTGGTCCTCGAGGACAGCCTGGCGGGCGCGCGGGCCGCGGTCGCGGCCGGCGCCACCTGCCTGTTCGTCACCAATGGGGTGGTCGACCCGGAGTCGGCCCGGGCGATCACCCCGCACGTGGTGCTGGAGCTACCGGCGCCGTAGCGACGTCCTAGACGTCAGAGCAGCTCGGGATGGGTCTCGATCTCGGACTCGGCCACGAGCTCGGTCACCCGCGCATCGACGTGCTCGCTTGCGAGGAGGTCGGCGATCGGCGCGCGCACCTCGTCGAGCGGCATGGTTCCGTTGGGCCCCGTGACCTGGCCGGGGTTCGCGTCGTACCAGGCCTCGATCGCCGCCTCGTCGACCTCCACCTCGGAACGGAGCGCCTCCACGGCCCGCTGCGCGTTCAGCGAACGCCGAACGGCGGTCTCGAACGGCGAAATGGGTCGTGAGCGACGCGAACGTGGTCCGGTGGTCGCTCATGCGGCGCGCGGAGCGGCGACGGTCCTGCTGCGGCACGGCGACCCTCGGCCAAGGGCAAGCGGCGTGCGCTGTGCTCGAACGCCGTCAGCGACGCCCTCGCGAGGCCGGCGCCGGATCCTCCTGGGACTCCGTGGCGTCCTCCTCGAGGTCTCCGTCGTCGTCATCGCCGCCGGGCACGTCCATCGGCGGACCGCCGCGAAGCTCGTTCGCACGCTCGCGGGCCTGCGTGGCTCGCTCGAGGGCCGCTTCGCGGTTCTGCTGCGCCCGGAGCTTGCCCTCGACGGCGACCTGGGGCAGTTCTGCGTAGGTGATCGACGGCACGACCGCGGACTCCTCGACGAACACGACCTCGACGTCGTCGACGACGCCGTCCAGCAGGGTGAAGTGGACGGTGAAGAGCGTCGTGCCGTCGCTCACGCCGTAGACGCCGTCGCTGCACGCGTCGAGCGCTCCGTCGATCAGCGACACGCGCAGCTTGCCGTCGACGAGCATGGCGACGCCGACGAGCGCACTCGGGTCGTCGCCGCAGACGAGCTGGTAGTCCGCGGGGGGTCCCGCGATGGCCATACCGAGCAGGGTCGAGCACATCAGGGTGAGCAGCGTGCGCTTCATACGATCGCCTCCAGGGCGTCGGGCCGGTGCGGGCGCACGGCGTGGGTTGGGTTCCTCGGGCGGTTGCGCCACTGGCTCGACCCGGTCCAGGCGCCCACGTTCGGGCCGGGTTTCGTCGCCACCGAGGGGACACGTCGGTGTCCGAGGGCAAGGTATCGGCGGTACCTGACCCCAACCTGACGGCGGCACCGACGATCGGACGGAGTGACCGATTCTGCTTCCCGGGTCCCTACTTGGGTCGACACTCGAAGGGACGATGGCGGTCCGGCCGATCGAGGTCGGCCGCGTTGGGCCGAGGAGGTCGACGTGTCGCGTGGGCGCATCCTGATCGTGGAGGACGACGATCGCTTGGCGGCGGCGGTGGCCCGCGAGCTGGGGCGCGGGTACGAGACCGTGGTCGTCGACACCGGCAAGGAGGCGCTGTTCTTGGCCGAGACCCAGCGCTTCGACCTGGTGCTGCTCGACCTCAACCTGCCCGACATGGACGGCATCGACGTGGCCGCTCAGTTGGAGAGCAACGCGGCCGACGTGATCATGCTCACCGCGCGCAGCGACGTCGCGAGCCGCGTGCGCGGGCTCTACGCCGGCGCGGCCGACTACGTGAGCAAGCCCTTCGACATGGAGGAGCTGATGGCGCGGGTGTACGCGCGGATGCGCACGCGGTCGCGCGCGGGCCAGGTCCGATGGGGCCGACTCGAGATGACGCTGGCCGATCGCAGCTGCTTCGTCGACGGCGAGCGCATGGATCTGTCGGCCCAGGAGTACCACCTGCTCGCGCTGTTGCTCGAGCACCCCGACCGCGTGTTCTCCAAGCGCACGCTCGAGGACCGGCTCTACGCCGAGCAACAGCCCGATTCGAACGCGATCGAGGTGCTCGTGTCGCGCGTCCGCAAGAAGCTCGCCGCCGTCGAACTGGAGTCGATGATCGAGACGATCCGGGGGCTCGGCTACGTCGTCCGCGGCGAGGGTCCTTGAGGCTCGCGAGGCGCGTCGCGCTCGGCAGCGCGGCGTTGACGCTCGCGGTCGTCGCGGCGTTCGGAACGCTGGCGTACGCCCTGTTCGAACGCCAGCAGGACGTCTCGATGCGGCGGCTCCTCGACGAGGACCTGGGGCGTTTGGCGGCGCTGCTCGAGCGTCCGGTGCTCGGCGCTTCGTTCGTGGACCCGGCGGTCCCGGGGTACGGCGTCCAGATCGTCTCGCCTGAAGGCGCGACCGTGCTGTCGTGGGGCACGGACGCTCAGCTCCCCCTCGTCTCGCCGTCAGCGATCCGGGTGGTCGATGGCCGCCGCGCGATCGTCGGAAGCACCCCATGGCGCGGCGGCGGCGCTACGATTCGCGTCGCGCACGACGTCGAGGACGCTTTGGCGACCCGATCCGAGCTGCGGCGCAGCCTGTGGATCGGGGGCGTCGTCGCCGGCGTGATCGCGGTGTGGCTCGCGGGCACGGTGGCCCGGCGGGCGCTGCGGCCGCTCGAACGGGTGGCCGCCGACGCGCGCCGGATCGACCCCTCCGCACCGGGCGCCATCACCTACGCGGGCGGCGACGACGAGCTGCGCGTGGTGACCGACGCGCTGAACGAGACGCTCAGAGCCATCCGCGAGCGCTCGGACCGCGAGCACGCGTTCTTGCTCGAGGTCGCCCACGAGCTCGCGGGGCCCCTGACGCTCGTGCACTACCACCTGGGGTTCGCGCGCCGGGAGCGGGGCGACGACGAGTCCCTGAGGGCGGCCGCCGAGGCCGCCGAGGAGTTGCTGCGCACCTCGCAAGACCTGCTCGTCGTCGCTCGCGGTGAGGACGCGCGACCGCTCGAGATGTCGGTCGTGGCGCTTCGCGACGTGCTTCAGCGCGTCGTGCGTGCGTACCCTGGCGTCGTGCTGGAGGCCGACCAGCGCGGCGACGTCGTCGCGGACCCGGATCGTCTGGCGCAGGTGTTCCGCAACCTGGTGCGCAACGGCGTACAGGCTGCAGGCCGCGCGGAAGGGGTGCACGTGACCCTCGCGGCGCGCGACGACGAGCACGTCGTCCGCGTCGCGGACGACGGGCCAGGCCTGGACGATGCGTCGCGGGCGCGCGTCTTCGAGCGCGGCTACCGACGGGGCGATGGAAGCGGCGTCGGGCTGTCGATCGCCAAGGACCTGGTCGAACGGCATGGGGGCCGGATCGGGGTCTTGGCCGAACCGGGGCCCGGAGCGGTCTTCGAGGTGCGGTTGCCGTCGCTCGCCGCGCGGTTGGCGTCGCCGGCCGTCGGCGGTCCGTCGTGACACCGCCTCGCTTCGCGCTGGCGGCGGGCCGGCCGTCAGCCTCGCGTCAGGTGCGGGGCATAGGCTGCGACGACGCACCGGGCAGGACGATCGGTACGCGCGAAGGAGGCAAGCAGATGCGACGCGCATGGAGATGGACGTTCGCGCTCCTGTTGGGCCTCACGGCGACCTTCGCGAGCGCGCTCGACGTGCCGGCGGACGCCGAGGTGTTCGTGACCGATCCGGACAGCCGGATCGTCGGCCTCGGTCGGGTCGTCGCCGGCGAACGCTTCGAGCTCGTGCTCGTGGACGGCTACGCCGGTCGGGCGGTGTTGGTGTGGCTCTCGCCCGATGGCGGCGTCCGCACGACCGAGGTCGTGGTCGCAGACGGGGTCGTATGGGTCGATGGCGTCGAACTGACGTCGGTCCTGCCCGAGGGCTTCTCCTCGGTGCACGTACGGATCGCGGCCGAACTCGGCGACGCATGGCCGCCCGACGTCCGCCAGGGCCCCCCGGCCGAGGCGCCCGGACGCGCTCTGGGCCGCGAGCCGCCCGCCGGCGCCGGTCCGCCTGGGCCACCCGCGCGACCGCCTGGCTCGCCCGACGATGGCCCGCCGGACGACGGCGAGCCCGACGACGGCGAGCCCGACGACGACACGCCCGGTCGGCCCGAGGACACGCCCGGACGACGGCCCTAGCGACGCTCTTGGGACGGTCGGCGGCCTACCCGGGTCGCGCGACGGTCGGCTCCAGAACCTCGTCCCACACGGCCGCCGCGACGTGCTCGGCGTCGTCCACCAGCTTGCCCACCGCGATGCCGCGGTAGGCGTTGCCCGCCACGTGCAGGCCGCCCAGGCGTCGCAGGCGCTCCTCGATGCGGTCCAGCCGCTCCAGGTGCCCCATCACGTACTGCGGGATGCCCCGCTCCTGCCGTCCGACCCACGTGCGCACCGGTGGGGCGGCGACGCCCCAGGCGCGGTCGACCGCCTCGAGCGCGGCGCGCAGCAGCGCGTCGTCCCCCAGGTCGTCGAGGTCGGGGCGGGCGACGCCGCCCTGGATGACCCGCAGCAGCACGTGATCCTCCGGCGCGCGGTGCGGGAAGACGTTCGACTCGATCAGCACCCCCAGCACCGGCAGGTCCTCGTTCGGTGCGACGAGGAAGCCGAAGCCGTCGGGCGCTGCGCGCAAGGCCGAGCGCTCGAACGCCAGCGCGGCCATGCCGATCGGGCCCGATGGGATGCCGCGGAGGTCGTCGGCGGCGCGTTGGTCGAGCGCGGCCAGCAGGTCGGCGGCGGGCCGCGGCGGCAGCGCCAGCACGACCGCGTCGAAGCGCTCGCTGGTGCCGTCGTCCGCCATCAAGCGGTAGCCACCGGCCGCATCACGCCCGATGGCGAGCGCGCGGCGGCGCAGGTGCAGGGCCTGGCCGAGGTCCTCGGCCAGGGCGTCGAGGAGCACGTTCATGCCGCCCCGGAAGCACCACGTGGTCTTGCGCTCGCGCATCCGCTCCTTCATGCCGGCGAGGCCGGCGATCACGAGCGAGCGGTGGTCGCGCTCCATCTCGCGCATTACCGGGAAGGCGGCGTCGACCGAGAGCAGGCGCGCGTCGCCGCCGTAGACCCCGCGCACCATCGTCCCCAGCAGGACCTCGGCCGCCTCGGGTCCGATGTGGCGTTCGGCGTAGTCGTGCACCGACTCGTCGTGGTCCACGCGTTCGGCGAGGAAGGGCTCGGCCATCACGCGGAAGCGGCCCGCGACCGACATCGGGGTGAAGTTCAGCAGCGACAGCGGGTCGCTCGGCAGCAGGTGGAGCTGGCCGCCGTGGAACACGTAGCGCCGGTTGGCCGCAGGGTCGGCGTGGACCTGCTGGTCCTGGAGGCCCAAGCGCGCGACCAGGTCGGCCGTGGGGCCGACGCCGGTCCGGAAGGCGTTGGCGCCCCACTCGACGACGTAGCCGTCCTCGACCGTGGTGCGCAGCTGACCGCCCGGCCGGTCGCCGGCCTCCCAGATCGCGAGCTCGACCGGATGGCCCCCCTCGTGCGCGCGCCGGCGGATCGCGTGGGCGGCGCTCAGGCCGGCGAGCCCGGCGCCGAGGACGGCGACGCGCCGGGCGCCATCGCTCATCGCATGCCCTGGATGGTCTTGAGGAGCAGCACCAGGTTGTCGCCGATCGAGCGCACGCCGGCGGGCTCGAAGCTGCGCAGCATGCGGTCGGTGACCTGGACGGTGGCGCCGAGCACCTCGCGGTACTTGGGGTCCTCGAGGACCGCGAGCTTCACGACTGCCGTGCCGAAGGCACGGCGCGCCACCGGCGCGAGATCGCGCATCAGAGCTTCGGCCTCGTCCCAGCGCTCGGCAGTGCGGCGGCTCTCGGCCGCGACGACCTCGAGGTGCTCGCGGGTCCGGCGCTGCTCGTCGACGAACGTGGCGAGTTGCTCGGCGACGTGGGCCAACTGCGCGTGCACGGTCGCGAGGTCGGGCGCCGCCGCGGCGGCCGACGGGGGCACGCTGGCGCTCATCGGGCCACCTCCGCCCGCGCGCCGGCCGTCTGGCCGGTTCGCTTACCCGCCGTCGTGTAACGCGTGGGGAAGGGCAGTTCGTGGCCGCGCAGCAGGACGTTCCAGTAGGCCCAGCGGAAGAGCATCTTGCCGTCGTAGTTCATCGCGCTCTCCTCGAGAAGGGCGAAAGGGCCGACGCCAGGTACCGGGTAGTGGCCGGGCTGCGGCTCGTGCTCGTAATCGAAATCGAGCAGGACGGCCCGGCCGGGGGCCGTGACCACGAAGCAGTTCGCGTGGCCATCGAACGCGTGCGGAAGCGGGCGTCCCGCGACGTGGGCGGCGAAGTTCTCGACGAAGACGTCGGCGGCGTAGTGAGCGGTCGCACCGGCCTTCGACGTCGGCAGGTCGGCGGCGTCGCCCAGGGCCAAGACGTTGGGGTAGCGACGCGAGCGCAGCGTCCCGGGGTCCACCTCGACGTGGTGGAGCTCGTCGGCGAGCCCGCTGCCGGCGAGGAAGGCGGCGCCCGTGTGCAGTGGCGTCGTTACCAGCAGGTCGAAAGGAACCAGGCGATCGTCGAAGCTCACGAGGTTCTTCGCCTCGGGGTCGATGCGCTCGACGACGAAGTCGGCCTCGACGGAGATGGCGCGCTCGGCGAGCAAGTGGCCCAACCGCTCGGACGCGACGGGTCGGGTGAAGGCGCCTTCGAGCGGCGTTACGTACACCAGCTCGACGCGCTCGCGGATCCCGCGCTCGCGGAAGCGCGCGTCCGCGAGGAACGCCAACTCGAGCGGCGCCACGGGGCACGAGATGGGCATCTCGGTGACGTGGACCACGAAGCGTCCGCCCTCGAACGCCTCGATCGCGCCGCGCAGCGCCTCGGCGCCCGCGAGCGTGTAGAACTCATGGACGCTCGTCCGCCACGCGGAGCCGAGCATGCCGGGCGTGGCGTCCGGCCGCGGTCGGCTGCCGGTCGCGATCACCAGGTGGTCGTAGGCGAGCGAGCGGCCGTCGTCGCGGTCGACGACGGTGATCCGCCAAGCCTCGCGGTCGAGGCGCGGGCGCAGTTTGGCGACCACCATGGTCCCGGCGCTGCCGCCGCCGAGCACGAGCGGGTGCTTCATCGGTGCCTCCCGCCGTGCGGTCGGAGACCGCGCGGCCCGAGGAGCGTACGGTCGCGGGGACGGCTTCGGCGACGGGCGTCCGTCCCTCGGTGCGACCGGACGGCTAGACTCGACCGCATGGCCGCCGATGCCGCGCGGCTACCGCGAGGAGGCTGCCATGCCCGAGACCGAGCGCCGCTTCGACCTCTACGGCGACGGCTTCAAGCGCGACCCCCACCCCACGTTCGCCGCCATGCGGCGCGAGGCGCCGATCTACCAGCAGGCGGGCCTGGACGGCACCACGCCCATCTGGTTCGTCACCCGCTACGCCGACGTCGACGCGATGCTCCGCGACAAGCGCTTCGTGCGCGACGCCGCGCTCGCTCACGACCCTGCGGACTTGCCGCGCGAGCCCGAGCTCTTCCGCCGCATCGGCCAGCACATGCTCAACCGCGACGGCCTCGACCACCAGCGCCTGCG
The DNA here is from genome assembly GCA_024636105.1 of Trueperaceae bacterium. The sequence goes on from JAGXHO010000041.1 coordinate 12,448, forward strand.
CGGGCTCGTCAGCCTGGCCTTCACGCCCCGGCACGTCGCGGCGATGCGACCGCGCATCCAAGCGATCGCCGAAGGGTTGCTCGAGCCGTTCACGCAGCGCGGCTCGATGGAGCTGATCGCGGACTTCGCGTTCCCGCTCCCCACGACCGTCATCCTCGAGATGCTCGGGGTGCCTGCCGAAGACCGCGACCGCGTGCGCGTGTGGGGGAACGCGCTCCTAGCCGCACCGCGCGACGCCGCCGAGGGGCGCGTGCTCGAGGCGCAGCTGGTGGAGTTCGCGGACTACGTGGCGGCGCTCATCGAGGAGCGGCGGGCGCGCCCCCAGGACGATCTGCTCTCCGGCCTCGTCGCCGCCGAGGAAGCCGGCGACCGGCTGAGCCTGGACGAGCTGCTCTCGACGCTCGTGCTGCTCATCACCGCCGGGCACGAGACGACCGTCAACCTGATCGCGAACGCCGTGCTGGCGCTATCGCGGCACCCGGAGGTGCGCGACGCGCTCGCCGCCGACCCAGCGGCCATGCCGGTCGCCGTCGAAGAGCTGCTGCGCTTCGACGGCCCGGTCGAGCGCGCCCTCAACCGCTGGGCCGCCGAGGACGTCGTGTGGGGCGGCCAGACGATCCGACGCGGCGAGCCTCTGATCCTGATCCTCGGCAGCGCCAACCGCGATCCGGAGCGCTTCGAGGCGGCCGACGCCCTCGACCCGGCGCGGAGCCCGAACCCGCACCTGGCGTTCGGGAAAGGGCTCCACTACTGCATGGGCGCGCCGCTCGCGCGACTCGAGGGCGAGATCGCCCTGAACGCGCTGCTGGCGCGGCTCCCGGGGCTGCGCGTCGCGGTCCCCGAGGAGGCGCTGCGCTACCGCTTCCTCCCGGGGTTTCGCGCGCTCGAGGCGCTGCCGGTGGCGTGGGACGTGCCCGGCGGCGCCGAACCCGGCGCGCCGCGAGCGCGCCCTCGCGCGATGCCGAGCGACTGACCCAGGGACCGCATTCGGCCCGCGAGCGCGCGACCGTGGCAGCCGGAACACGGGACGATTGGTCCTGGTGCGGCTTATCCATGTCGGTCAATCTGAGGCTACGCGCGGCCAGGGCCCTGGCTCGCGAAACGCTACAAGAAGCTACGGAGGAACTAATGGATCGCCTACGGCACTACCGCCTTGCGCTCGTCCTCGCGAGCCTGTTGGCCGCATCCGCCGCGTTCGCCCAGGCCGACCGCCTGGTTTCCATCCCCGTCGGCTACGCGCCCGTCCTCGATGGCGTCATCAGCGAGGCGTTCTGGGCCGATGCGCCGATCTTCGAAGTCGAGACCGTCGGTGCCGGCTTCTGGGGCGCCGCCAACGCGTCGGAGACGACCGTGCGCCTGCAGTCCGTCTATACGCCGGACTCCGTGTACTTTTTGGTCCGCTGGGCCGATCCGACCTACTCCATCGATCGCCAGCGTTGGGTCCTTGAAGCCGGCGCATGGTCCCGGCAGGACCAGACCCCGCTGCGCGAAGGCGGCGCGTCCACCTACTACGAAGACAAACTCGCGTTCCTCTGGGTGATGGACGCCGCGTCGATCCTCGCCGACGAGTCGTTCTGGCCCACCTACCTCGAGCCCGAGGACGCGCCCGAGGCCGGCTACGACCGTCCGATCAAGTCGATGCCGCAAGGCGAACTGCTCGACATGTGGCACTTCAAGCACGTGCGCACGAACTTCTCGTCCCCCGCCCAGGTGGACGACCAGTTCGTCGACGACACCCGCAACGCCGAGACGGCGAGCAACGCGGGGCGCCGCTCCGATCCGGGTGAGGGCGGGTACTACAACAACGCCAAGGACTACACGACGCCCGCCGGCGCGACCGTGTCCGGACCCATGTACCACGTGCCCGGAAACCCGAACCTGTTCATCCTCAGCCAGGACATGATCGATACCGGCGCCGCGGTCGAGATCGCCGACTACGCCGAACTCATGGCGCTCGGCGAAGGCACCCGCCTGCCCGGCGTCATCAGCCGCGCGTTCACCGGCGGACGTGCCGACATCACCGCCAAGGCGACCTGGAGCGACGGCTGGTACACCCTGGAGCTCGGGCGTGCGCTCGACACCGGGACGCCCGACGTCGACGTGATCTTCTCGGACCTCGACATGCCGTACTTCTTCGGCGTCGGGACGTTCGACAACTCGCAGATCGCGCACGGCGTGACCGACCTGCTGATCTTCGAGTTCGGCAAGTAACCGAACCGTTCGACGGCGCAGACGCGACGGCCGCGAAGGGTGATCCCTTCGCGGCCGTCGCGCGTTCTCGCACGCCCGCTCGAGGCGGGTCAGCCCACGCCGAAGCGGCGGACGAAAGCTAGGCGGCGTTGGCTGCGTACCAGGCCACCGTGCGCGCCAATCCCTCGCGCAGCGGCGTCGCCGGCAGTCCGAAGGTGCGCTCGAAGGCGTGGGCGTCGACCACGAACGGCTTCACGAACTGGTCCATCATCTCGAGGCTGGCGCGCGCCCCGGGGATGAACAAGCCGCCGGCCCACATCATGAGGTAGCCCATCGCGCTCGCCTTGGGCGCGACGCCTGCGGCCGCCGCCTCGGCGGCGGCGATCGCCTGCGCAGGATCGGACGCGTCGGCCGTCCGCAGCTCGACGCCTTCGGGCAGCAGCTCGGGGCGGCGCCCGCTGCGGTTCACGGCGCGCACCCACCGCCCCTCGGCGACGAGCGCGTGGGTGGTCCAACAACCGACCGGGCCGGTGCCGAAGATCACGTGCAGGTCCTCGGATGGTTGCTTGTGGGTGGCGTGCGCCATGTGCGGACCCTCCGTTCTGGGTCCCAGCATGGACGCCGAGACGGGGGGAAGTTCAAGCCGCCCGCCGGTCGGCCTCACTTCACGTCGAAGCGGTCGAGCTCCATCACCTTGGTCCAAGCCGCCACGAAATCGTGCACGAACTTCTCCTGCGCGTCGTCCTGCGCGTAGACCTCGGCGAGCGCGCGCAGCTCGGAGTTCGAGCCGAACACGAGGTCGACGCGGGTGCCGGTCCAACGCACCGCGCCGGTGGTGCGGTCGTGGGCCGCGAAGACGTCCTCGCCGTCGCCTTTGGGCGCCCAAGCGACCCCCATGTCGAGCAGGTTGACGAAGAAGTCGTTCGTGAGCACGCCGGGGCGGTCGGTGAAGACCCCGTGCGTCGAGCCGGCGGCGTTGGCGCCCAGCGCGCGCAGGCCGCCCACCAGCACGGTCGTCTCGGGCGCGCTGAGGGTGAGCAGTTGCGCCTTGTCGATCAGCATCTCTTCGGCCGACAGCGTGTACTTGGTCTTGAGGTAGTTGCGGAAGCCGTCGCCGACCGGCTCGAGGGGCTCGAAGGCCTCGGCATCGGTCTGCTCGGCGCTCGCGTCGGTGCGCCCGGGGGTGAAGGGAACGGCGACGTCGACGCCACCGTCCTTCGCTGCTTTCTCGACGGCCGCGGAGCCCGCCAGCACGATCAGGTCAGCGAGGGAGACCTTCTTGGCGCCGCTCGTCGGTGCGGCATCGAAGCGCGCCTTGATGCCCTCGAGCGCCTGGAGTACCTTGGCGACGCGCTCGGGGTCGTTGCCTTCCCAGTCCTTCTGCGGCGCGAGCCGGATGCGCGCGCCGTTGGCACCGCCGCGCTTGTCCGAGCCGCGGAAGGTCGAGGCCGACGCCCAGGCGACGAACACCAGGTCGGCGACCGACAAGCCCGAGGTGAGCACCTCGGCCTTGAGCGCGGCCACGTCGGCGGCGTCGACGAGGGGGTGGGCGACCGCGGGGACCGGGTCCTGCCAGATCAGGTCCTCGGCGGGGACCTCGGGGCCGAGGTAGCGCGAGCGCGGGCCCATGTCGCGGTGGGTGAGCTTGAACCAGGCGCGGGCGAAGGCGTCGGCGAACTGGTCGGGGTGCTCGTGGAAGCGCCGCGAGATCTTCTCGTAGATGGGGTCCATGCGCATCGCCATGTCGGCGGTGGACATCATCGGGGCGTGCCGCTTGGAGGGGTCATGAGCGTCGGGGACGAGGGTGGCGGCGGCGGGGTCGGTGGGGCGCCACTGCCAGGCGCCCGCCGGGCTCTTGTGGACCTCCCACTCGAACCCGAACAGCGTGTCGAAGTAGCTGTTGTCCCATCGGATGGGCGTGGGGGTCCAGGCGCCTTCGAGGCCGCTGGTGATCGTGTCGACGCCGTGGCCGCTGCCGTGGCGGCTGATCCAGCCGAGGCCCTGGTCGGCGAGCGCGCCGGCCTCGGGGTCGGGGCCGACCATGGCGGCGTCGCCCGCGCCGTGGGTCTTGCCGAAGGTGTGGCCGCCGGCGGTCAGGGCGACGGTCTCCTCGTCGTCCATCGCCATCCGCGCGAAGGTCTCGCGGATGTCGCGGCCCGAGGCGAGCGGGTCGGGTTGGCTGTTCGGGCCCTCGGGGTTGACGTAGATCAGCCCCATCTGGACGGCGGCGAGCGGGTCCTCGAGGTCCCGGTCGCCCGAGTAGCGCTCGTCGCCGAGCCACTCGGCCTCCTTGCCCCAGTAGATGTCCTGCTCGGGCTCCCACACGTCGACCCGGCCGCCACCGAACCCGAAGGTCTGGAACCCCATCGACTCGAGCGCGACGTTGCCGGTGAGCACCATCAGGTCGGCCCAGGAGAGCTTCTTGCCGTACTTGCGCTTGATGGGCCAGAGCAGCCGGCGCGCCTTGTCGAGGTTGGCGTTGTCCGGCCAGCTGTTGAGTGGCGCGAAGCGCTGCGTCCCCGTCGAGGCGCCGCCGCGGCCGTCGCCGGTGCGGTAGGTGCCGGCGCTGTGCCAGGCCATGCGGATGAAGAGCGGCCCGTAGTGGCCGTAATCGGCGGGCCACCAGTCCTGGGAGTCGGTCATGAGCGCGTGCAGGTCGCGCTTGACCTCGGCCAGGTCGAGCTCACCGAAGGCCTTCGCGTAATCGTAGTCCGAACCCATGGGGTCGGAGAGCGTCGAGTGCTGGCGCAAGATGCCAAGGTTCAACTGGCTCGGCCACCAGTCGCGGTTCGATCGGGGCGAGGTCGCTCGGGTCGTGGGCAGGGCGCTGTCGTGGACTGGACACTTGCTTTCGTCGCTCATGTGGGCTCCTTGACCGGACGTTGGGTTCTACGGGCTCCGCGGAGTGGGGAACGAGGCTCCGGGACGCGACCGGTGGGCGTCGTGGTGGTGCATCGGGGGGACCCGTCGTCCCGCGGTGCCGCGGCACCGAACGAGCGACACGATAACCGAGGGGGGTCGGGGTGAAGGCACGGCGCGAAACCGTTGGAGCCGTCTGCGGTCGCACCGGGAGCCATGTGCGCCCCGGCGGCGCGACGCCTCGTGAACGGCATCACACGCCGCCTTTGTACACAGTCTGTCTAACCTTTGGCGACCTACACTTCGGCGTTCCAAGCGGAGTCGCCGCCAACGGTGCCCTTCCCGATCGGGCGTACATCGGGTCGACGCGCCTCCGCGCAGTTCGGTCCCGTGGAGGTGACCCTATGGATCTTCCAGTACTCACGCCAGGTCAGTTCGAACTGATCTACAACGGCTTCTCGTTGGCCATCGCGGCGATGGGTGCAGGTTTCCTGTACTTCATCTTGTCGCGCGGCCAGGTCGCGCCCGCCTACCGCACGGCGCTGACGGTCTCGGCGCTCGTCGTGGCGATCGCCTTCTACCACTACCTGCGCATCTTCGAGAGCTGGGCGGCGGCCTATGTGCTCGAGGGCGGGCTGTACGTGGCGTCCGGCACCCCGTTCAACGATGCCTATCGCTACGTCGACTGGCTGCTCACGGTGCCGCTGCTTCTGGTCGAAGCGGTCCTCGTGCTGCGCCTCAAGAAGGGCGCGGGCGGCATGATCGCGCGCCTCTCGATCGCCGCGGTCCTGATGATCGTCACCGGCTACCCGGGCGAGGTCTCCTCGGACACGGCCACGCGCCTCATCTGGGGCACGATCAGCACCCTCCCGTTCGTCTACATCCTGTACGTGCTGTGGGTCGAGCTCGGCAAGTCGCTCGCCACGCAGCCCGAGAAGGTGCGCGTCTTGGTGCGCAACCTCCGGCTGCTGCTCCTCGCGAGCTGGGGCGTCTATCCGATCGCGTACCTCGCCCCGGTCTTCGGGTTCGATGGCGCCGGCGCGCTCGTCGCCCTCCAGACCGGCTACACCTTGGCCGACGTGATCGCGAAGCCCTTCTTCGGTGCGATGATCGTGTGGATCGCGATCGAGAAGTCGCGGGCAGACGGCTGGTCGCCGACCGGCGCCGCGGTGCCGGTGAGCACGTCGAAGGCTTGATCGGTACGCGCCCCACCTTCGCGCTCGAGTCCCGCCCACCGGCGGGACTCGAGCGCGGTTCTTTGGGTCCGCGCTAGGCCACGGGGTCGGTGGCTTCGTGGCGCTCTAGCTGGCCTGGATCAGCGCCCTGACGATGCCCCACCTGGCGGTCGTGGCGTGGATGGACCGGGGGGCGGGGGCTCGCTCGGCGACCTGAGCACGTTCCGTCCCCGATCGACCACCTCCCCGACCTTCGGCAGCGCGAACCACAGCGCGACCAACGCCAGCGGCAGGAAGACGGCGTTGCCAAAAGCGCCCGGCGGTGGCGCGTCGACGACGAGCGGCTTGAGCTGCCCGACGAGCGCCCGTCCGCCCCAGTCCAGCACCTGGAGCAGCCACGCGAAGGGGACGAGGAAGCGGTAACGGGCAAGCACCACGACGGCGACGGTCGCCAGCAGCGTCTGCGCCCATCCCCACTGGGCGAAGAGTGCGATCAGGTTGGTGCCACCCTCCACCTCGACGTCGAGGCCGGCGATGCTGCCGGCGCCACCGTCGGGGGCGAAGACGTGCACCAGGCTGCGGACGACGGTCACCGCGGTCAGCGCGACGAGCAGCCAGAGGGAGAAGCGCGTGCCGCGGTACCCGGTCGCCGGGTCGGGGAGGAGGCCACGCAGGTCGCGGCGCCAGATGGAGCGGTCCATGCGCGAAGGTACCGCGCCCGTCGTGCGAGTGACCAACCCGGTGGTGGCGGCCGCCGCTCCGCCGCCATACTCTGGAGCGACCGGGTGCCCGTCGGGCCCGGTCGAACGGGCGGACGCGATGCAACGGGCGAAGGTGTTGATCGTCGAGGACGACGTCGCGTTGGCGGAGGCGCTGGCGCGCGCGATCGGCCGCGAGTACGACGCCGTGGTCGCGCACACCGGGGGCGAGGCGCTCGCGATGGCCCGGGACGACGTCGACCTGATCTTGCTCGACCTCAACCTGCCCGACATGGACGGCATCGACGTGGCCCAGCAGCTTGCGTCGCACGCGGCCGACATCGTCATGCTGACCGCCCGCAGCGACGTGGCGAGCCGTGTTCGTGGGCTGTACGCCGGTGCAGACGACTACGTGAGCAAGCCGTTCGCCATGGACGAGCTGCTCGCCCGGATCTTCGTTCGCCTCCGGGGTCGCTCGAGCGCTGCCGACGTCCGGCACGGTTCGCTCGTGCTCGACGCCGAAGGGCGCACCTGCACCGTCGCCGGCGACGCGGTACCGCTGACGGCGCAGGAGTTCGCCCTCCTGCATGCGCTCCTCGAACGTCAGGGGCGCGTGTTCGCCAAGGGGGAGCTCGAGCGCCGCCTGTTCGGGGACGCGCACCCCGCCTCGAACGCGCTCGAGGTGGTGGTGTCGCGGTTGCGCAAGAAGCTCGCCGAAGCGGGGGCCGAAGGGGTGATCGACACCGTGCGCGGGCTCGGCTACGTGGTCCGCGAAGCACCTCGATGAGCCTCAAGACGGGGATCGGCGCGGGCGTCGCGCTGCTGTCGGCGGCGGTGGTCGTGGCGTTCGGGGTCCTCGCGTACGCAGGCTTCGTTCGGCAACAGGACGTGGCGATGCGACGCCTTCTGGCCGACGACCTCGAGCGAGTGGCTGCGCTCTTCGAGAGCCCGGTGCTCGGCGCGTCGTTCGGAGCTGGCTCCGATCCGGGCTTCGTCGTGCAGCTGGTCGCCGCCGACGGGCGGTTGGTGCTCGCGTGGGGATCCGACGAGCCGCTGCCGCTCGCGTCGCCGGCCGAGTCCTTGCTCGTCGCCGGGCGGCCCTTTCTCGTCGGGAGCGCCCCATGGCGCGACGCCGGCACGACCATCCGCATCGCCCACGACCTCGGCGAGGCGCTGGCCACCCGCCGCGAGCTCGGTCGCAGCCTGGCTGTGGGTGGCGCCCTGACCTTCCTGCTCGCGAGCCTGGTCGCGATCGTCGCGGTGCGCCTGGCGCTGGCGCCGCTGGACCGCGTCGCCGCCGCCGCGCGGAACGTCGACCCGGCGACGCCGGACGCGATTCGCTACGACGGCGGACTCACCGAGGTCCGCTCGCTCACCGGCGCCCTCAACCACGCGCTGGCGGCCATCCGCGAGCGCACGCGGACCGAGCGCGCGTTTCTGCTCGAGGTCGCGCACGAGCTCGCGGGCCCGCTGACCCTGGTCCACTACCACCTGACCGAGGTCGGGCGGCGGTACCCGGACGACCCGCAGCTCCGGGCGGCGACCGGCGCGGCGCACGAGCTGCTGCGGACGTCGCAAGACCTGTTGGTGCTGGCGCGCGGCGAGTTCGAACGCCCGCTCGAGCCGCATGTCGTCGATCTGCGCGACCTGCTCGCGCAGGCGGCCGACGAGTTCCCCGGGCTGGAGATGGTCGCCCCGCGGACGGGCGAGGTGATCGGCGATCGCGACCGCCTGATGCAGGCGCTGCGCAACCTGGTTCGCAACGCCGTCCAGGCGGCAGGCCGCCCCGAGGGTGTTCGGCTCGAGCTCGTCGAGGAGGACGACGTGCAGATCGTGCGCGTGTTGGACGACGGTCCTGGCTTCGACCTCAACGACCACGCGACCTCGTTCGGTCGGGGCGTCCACCGCGGATCGGGTTCCGGCGTCGGGTTGGTGGTCGCCCGGCAGTGGATCGAGCAGCATGGCGGTTCGATCGCCGCCTCCACGGCCGCCGGCGGCGGCGCGGTGGTCGAGGTCAGGCTCCCGAGCCTCGCGGCGCGGCTCGAAGCGCCCGGTGGGGACCCGGCGGCGTGATCGAGCGGCGGTGGCGGCGCACGTCGGCGGCGCGGGTTCAGAGCCGCGTCAGCGCGTTTCCCTATGCTCAGGCATTCGAGGGTCGGACGGTCGGGTCCGGCTCCGGGAAGGGAGGCGCGATGCACCGCCTACGCACCGTCTTCGCAACCGTGATCGTCGTGCTCGCGGCGTCGCTCGCGCACGCCTTCGAGTTCCCTTCGGACGCCGAGTTCATCGTCACCGACGCGCAGGGCGTCATCGTCGCCATCGGTCGGACCGTGGCCGGCACGGCGGCGTCCGTGGAGGTCTGGAGCGGCTTCGAGGGACCGGCCCGTCTCACGGTGTTCCTCGGCGACGGCCGCACCCGCGCGGTCGACGTGGCGATCGGGGACGGCGCCGTCACGATCGAGGGGATCGACCTCCGCGTGCTGCTGGCCGAGGACTTCGCGACCGTCGCGGTGCGCTTCGTGTCCGAGCCGGGCGCGGACCCTCCAGGGCTCGAGGGGGACGGAGCGGACGAGTCCGGCGTCGACGACCGCGAGGCCGCCGGTCCCGACCTCGAACCGCCGGGTCAGGAGCGTCGGCCGGAGAAGCCGCCAGGGCAGGAGCGTCGGCCGGAGGAGCCGCCTGGGAAGGTGGACGGGGTCGGGCCGAGCACCGACCGCCGCCCATGAGGTAGGCGCCGACCGCGCCGGTCCACCGTCAGGTCACGAAGCTCGCGAGGTCGTCGAGCGGTCGCTTCTCGATCGTCGGCACGGTCGCGGCCGGCGCCGGAACGCCGGCGACGACGAGCACGAAGGCCTGCTCGTGCGCCGGGCGCCCCAACACGTCGCGCAGGAAGCCTATGGGGCTCGGTGTGTGCGTGAGCGTCGCGAGTCCGGCGTGGTGGAGCGCCGCGAGCAGGAAGCCGGTGGCGAGGCCGACCGACTCCTTGACGTAGTAGTGCTTCTCGGTGGTGCCGTCCGGGAGCACGCCGTGCGGCCGGGCGAAGACGGCGATCAACCAGGGCGCGGTCTCGAGGAACGGCTTGTGGGCGTCGGTGCCGAACGGCGCGAGCGCCTCGAGCCACTCTTGGCTGGCGCGACCGCCGTAGAACGCGCGCTCCTCGGCCTCCGCGGCCTCGCGGATGCGGCGCTTGACGTCCGGGTCGGACACCGCGACGAAGCTCCACGGCTGCTTGTTCGCACCGCTCGGCGCGCGACCGGCGGTGCGGATCGCGCTCTCGATCACCGCGCGGGGGACGGGCGCGTCGGCGAAGTGGCGCACGGTGCGGCGGGTGCGCATCGTCGCCTCGAAGGCCTCGGCGCGGCGCAGGCGCTCGACGTCGTCGAGGATCGGGTAGCCGGTCAGCGGTTCTTGGGGCGCCATGCGCCATTGCAGCACGCGGCGACGCCCCGGCCGGGGGGACCGGGGCGTGAAGAGCGGGGCTACGCTTCGCGAGCGTCCGCGCCGTACGCCTTGCCCGGCCAATCCTGCCACCAGCTCTGGAACCGCCGCAGCTGCGCTTCGGCGTAGCGCCGCTGGCTGACGGAGAGTACGTCGCCGGGGTGCACGGGGTGGGCGTAGGCGTCGTCGCCCAGGAGCGTCGCGAGGAGCTTGTAGTAGAGCACCAGGTCGGGCCCCTCGTCGAAGGTGGCGAGCACGTGCAGCGCGTCGTCGAGCTCGCCGGCGAGGCGGGTCGCCTCGGCGTCGCCGGTGGCGGCCAGGCGGCAGAGCTCGACCAGGTGGAGGACCTCGGTCGGGAGGCAGTTGCCCACCCCGGTGATCGCGCCGGCGGCCCCACAACGCAGGAAGCCGTGGACGACCTGGGTGTCGACGCCGACCAGCAAGAGCAGATCGTCGTCGGCGTGGGTGATGTGCTCCGCAGCGCGGGTGAGCGCAGCGGCGCCGCCGAACTCCTTGAAGCCCACCAAGTTCGCGTGGTCGCGCCGCAGGTCGAAGAACAGCTCGGGGCCGGTCTCGTAGCCGTAGTACGGGCTGTTGTAGACGACGGAGGGCAAGTCGGGGGCAGCGCCCAGGACGCGATCGAGGTGGTCGCGCTGGGCGCTCGTCGAGGTGCCGCGCGAGAGCACGCGCGGGATGACCATGAGCCCGTGGGCGCCGACGGCGTGGGCGTGGGCGGCGTGGGCCGTGGCGGCCGCCGGGTTCTGCGCCCCCGTACCGACGACGACGGGCACGCCGGCCTCGACCAGACGCCGGACGCCCTCCTGGCGCTGGTCGTCGCTCAGGAGCGGCCACTCGCCCATCGAGCCGCAGTAGACGACCCCGCGCATGCCGGCGGCGACGAGCCGCTGCGACGTGCGCACGAGGGCGTCGAAGTCGGGGGTGCCGGCTGCGTCGCACGGCGTCATGACGGCCGCGAGGCAGCCACGGAAGATCGAGGTGTTCATGCGATCACGCTCCTGATGCGCTGGGGTCCGCGGCTCGTCGCCGCCGCGGTCGGCCCCGCTGAACCGGTCGCTCGGACCATCGAGTCGCCGTTCGGGTTGAACGATAGGTTCCGGCGCGGCCTTCGCGCAAGCCGCCGCCGCGCTCCGGCCGTCGCTCAGGGGTCCGCGATCGCCGTCCGGTCGCGGACGTGCCCATCGACGAGCTGCGCGCCGTCGCGGTGCATCGCGTCGTCGCCGGCCCTCACGCGTACGCCGAAGACGTCGGGACGTCCGTAGTGGCCGGCGACGTCGAGCTGGAACCGCGATCCGCGGAGGACCCCGAGGTCGAGGTCGGCGTAGAGGATCTCTTCGCGCTCGGTGACCGGTTCGACCAAGAATCGCCCGTCCGGGTCGACGATCGCGCTGCCGCCCGGGTTGATCCACTGGGCGTCCGGGGGGAGGTGTTCGTGCTTGAACGCAAAGCGATCGGGGACGTCGTCGCGGTGGACCGGCGAGCAGCAGCCGATCACGAACGCGCGGCCTTCCTTGGCGATGTGGCGCAGCGTCGACGTCCAGGGTTCGCCACGGTCCCAGGTGGGGGCGACGTAGATCTGGACGCCGCGGGCGTAGAGGGCCCAACGCGCCAGCGGCATGTAGTTCTCCCAACAGATCAGGCCGCCCAGGCGGCCGATGTCGAGGTCGTACACAGCGAGCGTCCGACCGTCGCCGCGACCGTGGACCAAGCGCTCGGCAACCGTCGGGACGAGCTTGCGGTGGCACCCGAGCAAGCGCCCGTCCGGGCCGATGAACAGCAGCGAGTTGTAGAGCGTCGTGCCACTCGCTTCGACGTTGCGCTCGTTGATGCCTATGGCGACCGCCACGCCGGCGGCGCGCGCTGCCTCGGCCAAGCGGTCGACGGTCGGGCCCGGCACCGTGACCGCCTGGCGAAGCAACTCGTCGTACAGCACGCGGGCGTCCTTCGTCCGGTAAGGCGGGATGTACCACGCCCACAGCGGGTACGTGGGGACGAAACCCTCCGGGAACACGGCGAGCCGCGCTCCCTGTTCGCCCGCCTCCGCGATCAACGCGCACGCCTTGTCGACGGTCGCCTCACGGTCGAGGAACACCGGCGTCGACTGGACAGCCGCGATCCGCACGACGTCGTCCGTGGCCGAACTCGGCGACGCGGTGTTCACGGCCTCGTTCGCATCGATCTGAGGCATGGAGGTCCGGTCCTGTGCGCCCTCGGCGTGCCGTGGTGCGGCGGAGCAGGGCAGCGCGGCGCCACGGACGCTGCTCTCGATGGCGGTTGTGACGAGGACCGTAGCACGGTTCGCGAGCGAAGCTCGGTCCTGGTCAGCTACCGATGCCGCACGCCCAGCACCGCGATCTTGGTGCTGTGCGCGAACGGCGCCGGGTCGACCGGCGGCGCACCGACCCGCGTCGCGGCGGTGCCCGTGACGTCCGGTGGGACGCCGATCAGCGCGTCGACGCTCAGCCAGCCGCCGGCGCACAGCGCTTCGAGTTCCGCCAAGAAGTCGGCGCCGCTCAGGTAGAGCGCGTTGTTGACGACCACGAGGGCGCCGCCGCTGGCGACGAGCGGGCGCACCTTGTTGACCAGCCGCGCGGTGTCGCGGTTGAGGTCGAGCGCGCCGTGGTCGGTGCTCGAGAAGAACGGGGGGTCGAGAACCACGAGGTCGAAGCGTTCACCGCGAAGCTTGGCGCCGCGCACGAACGAGAAGAAATCGCGCGCGACGAAGTCGCGGCGGTCGATCGCGAAGCCGTTGAGTGCGTAGGAGGCCTTGGCCACCGCCAAGAAGCGCGCGCTGAGATCGGTGTGCACTACGCGGGCGCCGCCGCCGGCGCGGGCGGCGACGCCGAGGCTCCCGGTGTAGGCGAAGGTGTTGAGCACCGTGCGCCCCTCGGCATGGTCGAGCAGCCAGCGGCGCAGCTCGCGGGTGTCGAGGTAGAAGCCGGCGTCCTGGTTCAGGAGCAGGTCGACGGCGTAGCGGACGCCGTGCTCGACCACCACGGCGTCGGGCTCGGCGCCGGGCGCCGCCCACACCAACCGGCCGCGGCGCGCGGCCTCGGCCGCTCCGTCGCGCTCCTTGACGACCACGGCGCGCAGCCATGGCAGCGCGGCCCGCACGCGGTCCACGAGCGCGTCGAGGGCGGAGTCGGCTTCGGGGTCGGCTTCGGGGTCGGCATCGGGGTTGGCGCCCGGGTTGGCGCCCGGGTTGGCGTCGCGACCGTCCGCGCCGCGACCGTGCCGGTACACCACCGCGGTCGCCGCGTACACGTCCACCACGAAGCGCGGGTCGCCCTCGAGGTGGCCGTGGAAGGCCCGGAAGGCGCCGCGATGCTCGGGGTCGACGAGGTGCGCGCGGGCGGCGAGCGCGGTGTCGAGGCGGGGGATGGGGTCGCCGGTCACCCGTCGATGGTCGCACGGCGGGGCGCGGTAGCCTTGTGGGCGGAGGTCCGATCATGAGCGACCGCGTCCGCTGGGGGGTTCTCGGCACCGCCCGCATCGCCCGCGAGAAGGTTGTGCCGGCCATGTTCAAGGCCGCGCACGTCGACGTGCTCGCGATCGCCTCGCGCGAGCCGGCCAGCGCGGAGGCCGCCGCCCGCGGGCTCCGCATCCCACGTGCCTACGGCAGCTACGACGAGTTGCTCGCCGACCCCGACGTGGACGCGGTCTACGTGCCGCTTCCGAACCACCTCCACGTCGACTGGTCGATCCGCGCCCTGGAGGCGGGCAAGCACGTGCTGTGCGAGAAGCCGCTCGGGCTCGACGCCGCCGACGCCCAGCGCCTGGTCGACGCGGCTGCGGCGTATCCGCACCTGAAGGTGATGGAGGCGTTCATGTACCGCCTGCATCCGCAGTGGCTGCACGCCAAGCGCTTGATCGAGGACGGCGCCATCGGGCGCCTGCAGACGGTGCACAGCCACTTCTCGTACTTCAAGCTCGACCCCGGCAACATCCGCAACCAGCCCGACGCGGGCGGCGGCGGGATGCTCGATATCGGCACCTACGACGTGTCGCTGTCGCGCTTCCTGTTCGGCGTCGAGCCGGTGCGGGTGGCGGCCGTCGTGGACGTCGACCCCGACCTGGGCATCGACCGGTTGGCGAGTACGATCCTCGACTTCGGCGCCGGTCGCACCGCGACGTTCACGTGCGGCACGCAAATGCTGAGGCACCAGACGGCGCACGCGTTCGGCAGCGAGGGGCGTGTGGAGCTCGAGATCCCGTTCAACGCGCCCCAGGACGGCCCCAGCCGGGTGTGGCACGAGACCGAGGCCGGCACCTTCGAGACGGTGTTCGATCGGGTCGACCAGTACGCGCTGCAGGCCGAGGCCTTCTCGAGGGCCGTGCTCGACGACGCGCCGGTGCCGATCCCACTGAGCGACGCGATCGCCAACGCCCGGGCGATCGACGCGGTGTTCGAGAGCGCGCGGCGCGGGGGATGGGTGGACCTCTGACCGACCGGCGCGCGCCCTACCGCGCTGCTGCGGCTCGCCCGACGAACGCGAACGCCAGCAGCGCTGCCGCGGTCACCCAGGCGCCGAGCGCGAACACGGGGGGCCCGTAGAGCGCGAGCCCCAGCCCGGCGAGCACGAGGAAGGCCGCCAGGGCCGCGAAGTGCCGCATGCCGTATAGGAAGACGAACGGCAGGTAGTGCGCGCCGAGCGCGATCATGAAGGCCGGGAAGAACCAGTCGAGCCGGTAGAGGGCGGCAGCGCCGACGAGCGGTAGGTGGAGCGGCAGCACGAAGGCCGCCTGCATGGCCAGCCCGTTCATCGGATGACCCGCCGGCAGGCCGGCGGGTCGCCCCATCAGCCGCAACGCCCCCTGGGTGAGCGGGAAGATCAGCACGCCACCCAGGACCAGCACGAGGATCGCCGCGGTCGGCGTGCCCCAGGTGGCGAGCACCGCCGCCGTGAGCCAGAGCGTCCCCGAGACCAGCTGGCCCGCGAAGCCGCCCAGGAAGGTCGTGCGCACGTCGCGCTGTGCAGTGCGGATGTCCATGGGAACCCCTCCAGGAGCGGCGCGCGCGGCGCGGTCCACCGCTCAGGTTCGCCCGCGCCGCGGGTGCGCTCGGAGGGGCGGATGACCCAGGCACCGACGCCGTGCGCGCGAACCGCGGGTCAGCGCCCGGTCACCACGTCCACCGCGCCGTCGCCGGGCACGCGCGCCTCGAGCAGCTCGGTGCCCACGCGCACCCGGTACCGGCCGGCCGGCAGCTCGACCGGGTCGCCGTCGACCATCCCGGTCGCCAGCACCGTGCCGTCCAGCGCGAGCACCTGGTAGGGCACGGCCAGCGCGGCGAGGACCGCCTCGCGGAGGCCCGCGACGTCGTTCGTCCCGACGTAGCTCGCGCCTACGGCCTCGGCGAGCGCCTCGAACGCCGCGATGTCCTCGGGGTCCTCCAGCCCGAGCGACACGATCGACAACTGCACGTTCATCCCGGCCGCGCGCAACCCTTCGACCGCTGCCTGGGGGTCGCCGTCGCACGACTCCACCCCGTCGGTGATCAGCAGGATCGATTTGGGCCCGGTCGAGCTCGCCAGGTCCTGGGCCACCGCCTCGATGGACGCGGCGATCGGCGTCTGCGAGAAGAGCTTGGGCTCGATGGCGCGCACCGCCGAGAGCGCGGTGTTGCGATCGAGTGGTGCGAGCGGCAGGTCGAGGCGCGTCTCGCACGAGTTGGGGGTGATGTGGCCGAACGCGCGCAGCGCGAACGGGACGTCGTCTGGGAGCCCGGTCCGCACGAACTCCTCGAGCACCGCCTTGGCGGCGTCGATGCGCGACTCGCCCGATGGCAGGCGCTGGCCCATCGAGCCCGAGGCGTCGAAGATCACCTCGACGGCGGGTTGGCTCGCCCCCTCCCCCCGCACGACGCGGAGCGTGCCGGGGCCAGGCGGTGCCTCGTACGCGGTGGTCACCTCGACCCGGTACGCCTTGGGGCGCCGGAGCAGGCACGTCGCGCGCGCGAAGCCGGCGTCGAGGTCGCCGACGCCCGTCGCCAGGTCGTAGACCCCGTCCGCGACGGCCGACCAGCTCTGCATCAGGTCCTCGGGGAGGGCGTTGCCGGCGCTCGACACCTCGAAGGTGAACACCCGTGGCCGCACTCGCTCGAAGGCGCGCCAGAGCGCGGGCGAGAGGTCGTGGCTGGGGGTCTCGGCATCGGTGATTACGAGGAGCGCGCGCGTCCCCTCGCGCTGCTCGAGCGCCTGCACGGCTGTGAGGAGCGCGACGTACGAGTTGCTCGAGTCCGCCGCGCGGTCGAACGTCGACAGGGCTTGGGTGGCCCGGACCGGGTCGGCGGTCCAGTAGGGCAGCAACCACTTGGGCGCCGGATCGTCGTAGGCGAGCAGCTGCACGAACTCGCGCTCCGCGTCCAGATCGCGGGCGAACCCCGCGAGCGCGGCGTAGGTGATGGGCGTGTACGGAGCCACGCTGCCGCTCGTGTCCCAGGTGAAGACCACCGAGCGTTTGGGTTCGTCGAGCCGCAGGAGGTAATCGCCGGGCTCGACGAAGGCCGTGATCAAGCGCGCGCCGTCCCGCTCCTCGACGTCGTGCACCACCGCTTTGCCGTCGGTGTCGGTCAACGCGTACCGCACGGTCGGGTCGCCCGAGAGCCGAACCTGCAAGAAGTTCTCGCCCTGCGGCACGGTGAAGCGCAGCCAGTCGACGTCGGCCGCCACGCTCACGGTGCCGCTCGCCGTACCGCCCGACGGGACGCGCTGGGCCTGCTCGGCGGTGTCGTCGGCGGCTACGTCGTCGGGCACGGGGGCGGTGGCGCGACCCACGAGGAACTCGTACGTGGCGTCCGCGGTACCGAAGCCCCAAGCGCCGAGCGCCGAGCGGTACCCCGCGTCCGTGGGCCGTTCGAGCACGCGGATCTGGACCGGTGGGTAGAGGCTCCGGGCCTCGGGGTCGTGGCCCCGTGCGTCGAAGCGCAGGTAGCGCGCCCACGTGGGGGCGTCGAGGGCCCAGGTACGTGGACCGTCGCCCGCGACGTCCCACGTGCCCAGCTCGGTCCACGGTCCGACCGGACCGTCGAGGCTGACCGAAACGGTGACCTCGGTAAAGCGCTCGGTTGGCTCTCCACGTACGGGCGGGAGCCACTCGAGCCGCGCCACCTGCGCCGCGCGGCCGTGGTGGAAGCCGAGCACCCAGGTCGCTTCGGGGACTCGGCCGTTCACCCGCGTGCCGGTCGCAGTGGGGTCGAGGATCTCGGAACGCTCCGGCATCCCCGGATCGGCCCATACGACGTGGCCACCGACGGCGGGATCGGCCAGGTTCAGCTCGCCCAGGTCGGTGGCGTCGTCGGCGATGAGCTCCCACTCGCCGAAGCGACCGCCGGCGCGCCCGCGGTGGTCGTCCAGCACCACGAGCCGCGCGAAGCGGGCGCGCACCGGTGTATCGAATACGAAGGCCTGCGCCACGCGCGCGGCCCGCAGTTCGCCTTCGAGGGCGAGGGCGTAGGTCGCGCCGTCCAGCGAGGTCCACACCTCGAAGTGGCGCGCCTGGTCGCGCACCACGCCGTACGCGAGCGGGTGCAGCACGGTGCCCACGAGGGTTGCGGGGGCGTCGCCCGCGAGGGCCACCTCGATGGGCTCGTCGGCGGTGCCGTACGCGCCGGTGGCCGGCGTCGCGCGGCCGTCGAAGGCAGCGAGAACGCGTCCGCTGTCGCCCGCCGGGCGAGCGCCGAGCCCGCTCCACGCGAGGTTCAGTCGACCAAGCAGCGGTTTGGGCAGCGGCCAGTAGGCCTCGGGGGCCACCGCCGGCGCTTCGCAGACCGGCGACAGGACCAGCGTGTCGGTGGCGCTGCCCTGGTCGTCGCTCAAACCGATCGTCAGGTGCAGTCGCTGGTCGTCGCGCAGGTCGGCGGCGAGGCGGGCGGTCACCGGGAGCGTCGCGGAGCCACCGGCCGGCACGTTGAGCGTCGCCGGCGCCTCGACCGCGCTCGTCGGGTGGTCGAGGAAGGTCTCGACCGCAAACGTGCGGTCTCGATCGGAGGCGTTCACCACCGTGACCTCGCGTTCGACGCGTTGGCCATCGATCGCGTACGCCTGCACCGAGCGAGGCGCTTCGTCGAAGGCGACCTCGACGCCCGACTCGCCGCGGACGGGCGCCAGCTGCGAGGGGTCCGGGGCGGTGGAGAAGGCGAGGTCGAAGGCGTAGCGGCCGCGACCGGTGAGCCGAAGCTCGTAATCGGCGCCCGCGGGCCACTCGAAGGTGAGGCGGCCCTCGGCGTCGGGACGCAGGTTGCGGGCCTCGGAACTCAGGAGATCGAGGGTGACGCCCTCGTCGAGGTCGGCGGTCAACTCGACCGTGACCGTCGT
The DNA here is from genome assembly GCA_024636105.1 of Trueperaceae bacterium. The sequence goes on from JAGXHO010000041.1 coordinate 31,141, forward strand.
GCCGAAGGTGGGGAGCCGGTAGTAGTCGCGATCGCGGGCCTCGCCCACGTGGCCCTCGACATGAAGGTCCGCTGGGAGGGCCGAAGCGGTCGCGGCGTCGTCGTTCGGTTCTGCGTCGGCGGAACGCGCGAGCGGATCGACGGCGGACAGCCGCAGTTGGTACCAACCGGTCGGTGCCGACCGGGAGCGCACCTGCACCTCGTACGGGCCGGCGAGGAGCGTGCGCTCGATCCACGCGAGGCCGCCCGGCGCGGCCGGCTCTGCGCGGAGGCCGGCCTCGTCGAGGTCGAAGAAGACCTCGGCGCCCTCGGGCGACGCCAACTCGAGCCGCACCGGGCGGTCCTGGGGCAGGTGGAACCGGTAGACGTCGACGTCGCCGACCGCGGCGATCGTCCCGACGCGCACGACGCCGTACTCGAGCAGCATCCCGCGGGCGAGGTCGTCGTTCGGTTCGGACTCGACCGCGCCCGGTGGGGGCGGCGGCCCCGTGGGGGCGGCTTCCTCGATGGGCGCTGCCGGCGGCGCCGGCGCGAGCGGGGCGGGCGTCGCCGCTTCGGGCTCGGGCGTCGGCGGCTCCGGTGCCGGGCCTTGCGCCAGCACGCGCAGGGCGTAGGCGCCCGAGTCGCCGCTGACGCGGACGTAGTGGGTCCCGGGCAACAGCACCAGCTGGTCGAGCCGCACCCGGCCGCCGTCGACGCGCACCGATTGCAGCTGGGCCCCGCTCGGGTCGAAGACCGCGAGCTCGGCGACGCCTTCGCCCACGGCCTGCACCCGCCAGGACTGCGGCGCACCCTCGACGGTGAATCGGAACACGTCGTCGTCTTGCGGCGTGAACGTGCCGCGGACGGTCAGGTCATCGCTCATCGCCGAAGCGCCCGCCAGCTCGTCGTTCGGTTCGGTCTCGAAGCCGTCCTCGAGCGGGGCGCCCGGGGCGAACGCGAGGGTGTAGGGGCCGTCGCCGTCTTGATCGATGCGAAGACCGTAATCGCCCTCGGCGAACACGAGGCCCCGCAGCGTCCCCGAATCGCCCCGTCGCTCCTGGAGCGTGGCGCGATCACCGTCGGCCAGCGTCACGCGGATCGTGGACGACGCGTCGATGGTCAGGTCCCACGGCTGCCCGGCCTCGTCCGGACCGATCTCGAAGACGTAGTGGTCGGCGTCCCCGCCCGTCGCCCGGAGCGGTCGATCGAAGGCGAGCAGGTTCGCGTCGTCCCAGCGGTCGTTCGGTTCGATCTCGTCGCCGTCGGTGATGGTGCCGGTCGCGACCGCGTCGAGCGTCACCGGGCCGGCACCGTCCAGGGCGAGGCGGTACGTGCCGGCGGCCAGACCCAAGCCCGGCAGCGCAAGGCGCCCCAGCTCGTCGGACGTGGCGCGGTCGATCCGGTTCCCCTGCGGATCGAGCAGTTCGAGCACGAGCGGCGCGCCGAGCGCGCCCTGGGCGTGCAGCGCCCACCGGCGCGCGGCGGCGTCCGCGTCGAGGGTCCAGGCGGCTTCCACGCGGCCGTCGAGGACGCTGGTGTGGCCGAACGCGCCGGCCTCGTCCCGCAGCGCGCCTTCGCGGCGCCCGCGATTCAGCCGGTCGCCGGCGCGCAGGTGCAC
>JAGXHO010000042.1 GCA_024636105.1 Trueperaceae bacterium
CCTCGACGCCTGGCAGACCCGCATCAACGCGATGTACGCCTACCAGGGGGCGGAGGGTCTGCGGCGCACCGTCGAGGAGCTGCTCGGGCTGCCGGTCGACTACTACGCGGTGATCAACCTCGACCTGTTCGAGAACGTCGTGGACGCCCTCGGCGGCGTCGAGGTGAACGTGCCGTACCGGATGCTCTACACCGACCGCGCGGCGGGGCTGCGCATCGACCTGCATCCGGGGCCGCAGGTGCTCGACGGGTCCGACGCCGCCGGCTTCGTGCGCTTCCGCGAGTCGCCGCGCGGCGACCTCGACCGCCTCGACAACATCAAGAGCCTCGCCTTCGCGATGCTGCAGCGCGTGCGCGACTTGAACGTCCGCGCCGTCACCGTCGTGCCCGAACTGATCGACGTGCTCTTCGCGGACGTCGAGACCAACGCGAGCCCGGCGCTCGTGCGCGAGCTGCTGCCGCGGTTGGCGCGGATCGAGCTTCGCTCCGCTACCCTGCCGACCTACGAGCAGGAGGGCTCCAGCGCCGCGTTCCTCGATCGCCGCGAGGTGGAGGCGTTCCTGGCCGCCACGTTCGGGGGCGACGCGCGCGCCTGGGTCGACGCCCCCGAGGCGGCCGTCCACGTGGTCGACCGGAGCGGCCGCGAGGGGACGGGCGCAGCCGTCCTCGCCCAGCTCGTGGCCATGGGCGTCCCCGAGGAGTACCTGGTGCTCAGCGAGGCCTCCTTCGATCCGGCACCCAGTCGCTTGGTCGTGACCGCCCCGCACTGGGGCGAAGCCGACTACTACGCCGCATTGCTCGGCATCGGCAAGCAGCAGATCGACCGGCTCCCCGCCGTCGCGGGGCGCGCGGTGGGTATCCAGCTCGTCTTGGGCGACGACGCCCGCGCCCCGAACCCCGAACCTCCCGCCTTCGGCGCGGCCGACCTGGCCGCGGCCCCGCCCGATCCGGCGCCCTGAGCGCCCCAAGGAGCCCGCGTGCCCGAAACCAACGTTGATGCCCTCGCCCGACCCGACACCGCCCCCACCGACGCTGCCCCCGCCGCCGTACCCACCGAGGTCCCCGCCGAGGTCCAGGCGATCGTCGACGCCCTCGACGACAAGCGCGCGCTCGACGTCGCCGTGCTGCACCTCGAGGAGGTCTCCGACACCCTCGACTGGTTCGTCGTGGCGACCGGCGAGTCGTCGCTGCAACTGCAGGCGATGGAGGGCGAGGTCCGCGAGCGGCTCAAGGCGACCGGCGCACGGCTCAAGGCGGTCGAGGGCCCGTCGGCCCGTTGGGTGCTGATGGACTACGGCGGCGTGATCGCGCACCTGATGAGCCCCGACGCGCGCGAGTTCTACGACCTCGAGGGACTCTGGGCGGACGCTCCGCGCGTCCCGGTGGTCCCGAGCTGAACGCGAACGCTCCGGCCCCCCACTGGGCGGAGCAGCTCGCGCGCGCCGAGCTCGAAGCGCGTGGCCTCGTCACGCTCGAGGCCAACGTCCGCAGCCGCGGCGGCGAACTCGACCTGGTGATGCAGGACGGCGATGCGGTCGTCTTCGTCGAGGTCCGACAGCGCGGCCACGGCGGCTTCGGCGGTGCGGCCGAGAGCCTCGACGCACGCAAGCAGTCGAAGGTGCGCCGCGCGGCGGAGCTCTGGCTGGCGCGTCACGGTCGCCATGAGGACCCGGTGCGCTTCGACGCCTTCCTCGTCGACGGCGACGAGCCCGCCCCGACGGTGCGCCACGTGCGCGACGCGTTCTGATGGCGCCCGCCGCCCACGGCCTACGGCCATGAAGCGCATCGCGATCGTCGACGTCGGGTCGAACACCGCCAAGCTGATCGCCTTGGCCTACGAGCCCGGCCGCTCGTGGCGCCAGCTCGACGAGCTGCGCGCCGTGGTGCGCCTCTCGGAAGGGCTCGAGGATGGGGGTGATCTGGGCGCCAAGCCGTTCGCCCGTGGCTTGGCTGCGCTGCGCACCTTCGCCAGCTACGCCGAGGCGGCCGAGGTCGACGACCTCGTCGCGACGACCACGAGCGCGGTGCGCGACGCCGCCAACGGTGCGGCGTTCGTCGCCGCCGCGGGCGACCTCGGCGTCGCCCTGCGGATCCTGAGCGGGGAGGACGAGGCGCGCATCGGCGCGTTGGCCGTCGCCAACGGCCTCGGGGTGCACGACGCCGTGACGCTCGACCTGGGCGGGGGAAGCTTCCAGCTCGCCGAGCTCCGGGGTCGGCGCTGGCGCCGCGGGGACAGCTGGCCGCTCGGCGCCGTGCGCGCCACCGAGCGCTACCTGCGCGGCGACCCGCCCAAGGGGAAGGGGATCAAAGCCCTGGCGGCGGCCACCCGCGAGGCGGTCGTGCCATGGTTCGCCGCGGCTGGCGCCACCACCACCTTCGTCGGCGTCGGCGGCACCTTGCGCAACCTCGCGAACGTCCACCAGAAACGCGTCGGCTACCCGCTCGACCTGCTCCACGGGTACCGGCTGCCCGCCGCTGACCTGCAGGAGATCGCCCGCGACCTCGCCGCCATGACGACGGCCGAGCGGGCCGCCGTGCCGGGCCTCAACCGCGATCGCGCCGACATCGTCGCCGCCGGCGCGATCGTGATCGCCCAGGTCGTGGCAGCCGCGGGGGTGTCGGAGGTGCTGGTCTCGGGGCAGGGGCTGCGGGAGGGGCTCTTCTACCCCTACCTGCTGCCCGATGCGCCGGACCACCTGCTCGACGACGTCCGCACCTTCTCGGTGCTGAACCTGATGCGGCAGTACCACGACGATCCGGCCCACAACGGCCACGTGCGCACCATCGCGCTCGCGCTGTTCGACGGCTTGCAGGGGGTCCATGGCCTCGGGCCGGCGGAGCGCGACCTGCTCGGGCACGCAGCGTGGATCCACGACGTCGGAATGGCCGTGGATTACTACCGCCACGAGCACCACGGGCTGACCCTGACGCTCGGTCGCGCGTTGCCGGGGTTCGACCACCGCGAGCAGGTGCTGCTCGCGCTGCTGGTGCGCTACCACCGCAAGGGCACGCCGTCGGCCGATGGGTTCGACGCGGTGCTCGCCCCGGGCGACGTGGACCGACTGCGGGTGCTCTCGGGCACCCTGCGCTTGGCCGAGTACCTCGAGCGCGGCAAGGCCCAGCGGGTCACGGGCGTCGACGTGGAGGTCGACGCCGACGAGGTGCGGGTGCACGCCCGCTCCGAGGGGGACGTGCACGTGGAGGTCGAGGCGGCCTCGTTGCGGCGCGACCTGTTGGCGTCGGCGCTTGGGCGCCGCGTCGTGGTCCTGGGGCGCGACGAGGTGCCGGAGTGAAGGACCGGGTCCGGATCAAGGTCTGCGGGCTCACGCGCCCGGAGGACGCGCTGGCGGCCGAGGCGGCGGGCGCCGACGCGCTCGGCGTGATCTTCGCCGCGGGCTCCAAGCGGCGGGTCGACGTCGCCCAAGCGCGGCGCGTGCTCGCGCCGGTGGGGCCGTTCGTCGCCCGCGTGGGGGTGTTCGTCGACGCCTCGGTGGGCGAGATGCTCGAGGCCGTGCGCGGCGCCCACCTCACGGCGGTGCAGGTGCACGGACGGCTGGCGGATGCGGCGCTCGCGGAACTCGCCGCGCACGTGGCGGTCGTGCGCGCGGTTCGGTGGGCGCCTGCGTTCGACCCCGCGGCCTACGCCGCCGCTCCGATCGCGGCGCTGCACGTGGACGGCCCACAGCCGGGCAGCGGCGTCGCGTTCGATTGGGACGCGGCTGCGCCCGGGTTGGCGCGCGTGCGGCGCTGGGTGCTCGCCGGCGGTCTGACGCCCGACAACGTGTCGGCGGCGGTGGCCCGGTTGCAGCCCCACGCCGTCGACGTCGCGTCCGGGGTGGAGTCGGCCCCCGGCATCAAAGACGATGCCCGTTTGCGGGCCTTCGTCGCCGCCGTGCGCGCTGCCTGAGCCCCGTGATCGCGCGCCGCACGTGCTTCGTCGGATTTCCACAGCACGCCGGAGTTATCCACAAGGGTGTGGACAAGGTGCCGACGCACCGTGAAAGCCGGCTCACAGACCCGCCTTAGCGATTAGGCCCGTCCAGGACGATATTTCTCGGCTTCGACGATCGGGCGACTCTCCTACCAGACGGCGCCGGACTTGTCAAGCGGCGGCGGGTTATCCACAGAACCGGAGCCTTATCCACACGGCCGGACGGCGGTACACTCAGGGCGTCCGGGGCCCGATTGGCCCCTGGAGGGGGCGCACGGTGCGCCCGAGCGCCCGCCACCCCGAGCCGCCCGCCACGCGCCCCTGGAGGACTCCATGAACGCCATCGCGATCTCCGACGCCCGCCGCTTCTCCCTTGCCGCGGTGCAGCGGAACGTGCTCGCCGAGCTCCCGGGCTTGACCCTCGAGGTGCTCGGGTTCGAAGCCGGCCAGAGCCTGGAGGCGTCCGTGCTCGCCCGCCCCTGCGCGTACCAGGTCCTCGAAGGCGAAGCGCTCGTCCGCTACGGCGAAGCCGTCGTGCGGTTGGGCAAGGGGAAGGTGCTGCCGGTCCCGGCGGGCACCGACCACGCGCTCGAGAACGCCGGCGGTGGTCTGCTGGTGATCCTCGCGACCCGCGGCGGCTGAGCACCCGGCGCGCACGTCAGGCGTTGCGCGCCTCCAGGTGCGCCGGCGTCCACTTGACCGTGCAACCGACCGCCCAGGTCTGGGGCACGGACACCGCTCGGCCGGCGAGCAGTTCGTCGAGCGCTTCGCGGAGGTCGTGGCGCACGACCTCGGAAGGGTCCTTGGCGTCGTCGATACGTCCGTGGTAGCGCAACCGGCGCTCCCGGTCGAACACGAGCACCTCGGGCGTGCGCACCGTGCGGTAGGCGAGCGCAACGTGTTGGTCCGCGTCCCACGCGTAGGCGAACGCGAGGCCGCGATCGTCCGCGAACGTCCGCATGGCGTCGAACGAGTCGTCGGGGTAGCGCTCGGCGTCGTTGGCGTTGACCATGACGAAGGTCGCGCGCCCGTCGTACGCGCGCGCGAGCTCCTGCAGGCGGTCGAGGTACGCGAGCACGACCGGGCAGTGGTTGCAGCCCTGGACGTACACGAACAGTTCGGTGTCCACATCGGCGAGGCGGGCGCGGCCGCCGGCCACGGTCGGCAGGTCGAATTCGGGCGCGGCGGCGCCCAGCGGAAGCGGTTCGGTCGTTGGGGTGGTCATGACGGCTCCTGTTCCCTTCGCGGGCGCGCGGTAGGCTCGTCTCGAGTGTACCGACCCGGACCGATCCCGCCCGTTCGTCGCCCTGGAGCCGGCTCGTGGCTGGCCGTGAGGCGGCCGGCGTGGGCTTGAGCTTCGCCGCGCCGGCGTTCCTGGCGCTGCTCGGTGCGCTGCCGTTCGTCGTCTGGTGGCACGTACGGCGGATGCGCCACCGGCCGCGACCCGTGGCGGCCCTGTTCCTGTGGGACGAGGCGCGTCGCGCGGCTTCGACGCGTCGACGCTGGCGGCCCACTTGGTCGCTGTTGCTGCAGTTGGCGGCGGTCACCGCCGCCGCGCTCGCCCTGGCGCAACCGAGCCTCGACCGGCGCGGTCCCCCCGACCTGGTCGTCGTGCTCGACGCCGGAGCGCGCCTCGCCGCCGTCGACCCCGAGGGGCGCCGCATCGATCGGGCGCGCGCGGCGGTGCTC
>JAGXHO010000043.1 GCA_024636105.1 Trueperaceae bacterium
CAAGGTGCAGTTGACCGGCTTCGGCACCTTCGAGGTCCGCAAGCGCAAGGCCCGCACCGGCGTGAAGCCCGGCACGACCGAGAAGATCAAGATCCCGGCCAGCAAGTACCCGGCCTTCAAGCCCGGCAAGAGCCTCAAGGAACAGGTCAAGAAGTAACGGTCGCCTGCGACCGAGCGATGTGAGGGGCGGCCGCGAGGTCGCCCCTCTCTCGCGCTGCCCGGAAGCGGTCCGGGCGCTCCGCGTCGGCGCCGCACCCCCGCCGGCGCATCGCGACCCGTAGAGTGGCGCCATGGGCCTCCTCGACGTCATCGGACCGGTCATGATCGGTCCGTCTTCCAGCCACACGGCTGGCGCGTGTCGCTTGGCGCTGTTGGCGCGCCACACGCTGTCCGCTGCGCCGACGGCGGCGCGCTTCGCCCTCCACGGCTCGTTCGCGAAGACGGGCCGAGGGCACGGGACCGACCTGGCGCTCGTGGCCGGGACCCTCGGCGCGGCGCCCGACGACCCGGTCATCGCCCGCGCCTTCGACGCCGCCCGCGAAGCGGGACTCGAGGTGTCGTTCCAGGTCGCCGACCTCGGCGACGTCCATCCGAACACCGTGCGCATCGAGCTCGAGGCGGGCGAGGAGCGCGTGCGCGTGATCGGCTCGAGCCTGGGCGGCGGCCTGGTGCGGGTCTTCGACGTCGACGGCTTCCGCATCGACTTCTCCGGGGCGAACCACACGCTGCTCGTGCGCCACGTCGACACACCCGGCGTCATCGCGCGGGTGGCGCGCGTGATCGCCGACGACGAGGTCAACGTCGCGACGCTGGTGAGCGCCCGGCGCAAGCGCGGCGGCGACGCGATGATGTCGATCGAGATCGATCGCGCGCTGTCCGAACCGGCGTTCGCGTACCTGGCCCACCTGCGCTACGTCACGTGGCTGCGGCTGCTGCCCGAGGTGATGCACGCCGAGACCGAGGAGGAGGCCACGTGACGCTCGCGGACCTCGCCGCCCACCCGGGCCGCGCGTCGGACGCGATCCTCGCCGACGAAGCGCGCACCAGCCGGCAGCGAGAGGCGCTCCTGGAGGGACTCAAAGGTCGCCTCCGCGAGATGCGCGATTCGATCGCACGCGGCCTCGCGAGCGACGCGCCCAGCCGCACGGGGATGGTCGGCTGGAACGCCAAGACCCTCTGGACCGCCGAGGACGCGCTGCGGGCGCCGCTGCTCAAGCGCGTCCAGGCCTACGCGATGGCGGTGAACGAGGAGAACGCGCGCATGGGCCGGATCGTCGCCGCGCCCACCGCAGGCTCGGCGGGCACCGTACCCGGCGCCCTGATCGGCGTCGGCGATCACCTCGGGCTGGACGACGACGCGCTCGCGGCGCCGCTCGCGCTGGCCGCCGGCATCGGCCAGGTGATCAGCCAGTCGATGTTCATCGCCGGGTCGACCGGCGGCTGCCAGGCCGAGATCGGCAGCTCGGCTGCGATGGCGGCTGCGGCCGTCACCGAGCTGATGGGCGGCGACGCATCGGCGTCGGTCCACGCCGCCGCGATGGCGCTCATGAACACGATCGGACTCGTGTGCGACCCGGTCGGGGGGTACGTCGAGGTGCCGTGCGTGTCGCGCAACGCGTTCTACGCGGTCCACGCGGTGGCCTCAGCGCAGTTGGCGATCGCGGGCGTCACCTCCCCGATCCCGCCCGACGAGGTGGTGTCGGCGATGGCGTCGGTCGGGCGGATGATGCCCCCGGAGTTGCGCGAGACCGGCGAAGGCGGCATCGCGGACACGCCGACCGGTCGCCGGATCGCGCTCGAGCTCGCGCGCTGATGCCGGCGCGGCAAGCCCGACGGTGGCCTGCGACGAACTCTCCTTGTGCCATTTGGTGCATGCTGACCATCGAGGGACGAACGTCCCGGCCATACGTGCCGGGCGCCCGTCCGGGGAGGAACCCATCGTGACCGCACCCGCACGCACCCGCGTCGTGGTCGTCGGCGCCGGCTTCGCCGGCCTGAACGTGGTGGCGTCGCTGCGCGGCGCACCGGCCGACGTCACGCTCGTCGATCAGCGCAACTACCACACCTTCCAACCGCTCCTGTACCAGGTGGCGACCGCGGCGCTCGACGCCGGCGACGTCGCGCACCAGGTCCGCGACGTGCTCCGCCACCACCTGAACGCACGCTTCGTGCTCGGCCGCGTCGTCGGCATCGACCTCGACGAGCGCCACGTGGCGCTCGCGGACGGCGATCGGCTGCCCTACGACCACCTGGTCGTCGCCCCGGGCGCGGTGTACCACGACTTCGGCATCCCGGGCGTCCGAGAGCACGCGTACGTCCTGAAGAGCGCGGCGGAGGCGATGGCGCTGCGTGCGCACATCCTGAGCCGCTTCGAGGAGGCGGCGCGCGACCCCGACGCGGCCGAGGCGGGCCGTTTGAACGTGGTCATCGTCGGCGCCGGCCCGACGGGGGTCGAGATGGCCGGCGCGCTGGTCGAACTGTTCGAGCACGGGCTGCGCTCCGACTTCCCCGAGGTCGACGTCCGTCGCGCGCGCGTGATCCTCCTCGAGGCGCTGGACGCCGTGCTGCCGCCGTACACGGAGCCGACGCGCGCCTACGTGGAGAAGGTGCTGCGCGACCGCGGGGTGGATGTGCGCCTCGGCGCCGTCGTCGAGGAGGTGACGGAGGACCGCGTGCGCCTCGCGGACGGCAGCGAGCTGGCGTACGGGACGCTGGTGTGGGCCGCCGGCGTGCGCGCGCACCCGCTCGCCGAGGCCCTCGGCGTGGAGCTCGGTCGCGCCGGGCGCGTGCCCGTCGCAGACGACCTATCGCTCCCCGAACGGCCGGAGGTGTGGATCGCCGGCGACCTCGCCGGTCACGTCGGCGCACCGCCGCTCGGCGGCGGCGACGGCGCCTACCCGCAGGTAGCCCAGGTCGCCATCCAGCAGGGCAAGCATGTCGCCCACGGCATCCGCGCGCGGCTCGCAGGGCGCCCCACGCGCCCCTTCGGCTACGCCGACCGCGGCCAGATGGCCATCGTCGGCCGCTCCGCGGGGGTCGCCGAGCTCAGCCCGGCGTGGGGCGGCTTCCGCTTTACCGGCCTGCTCGGCTGGCTCGCCTGGCTCTTCGTCCACCTCGTCTACCTTCCGGGGCACCAGAACCGCCTCCGCGCGTTCCTCGGCTGGGCCTGGGAATGGATCACGTACGACCGCCATGCGCGCCTCATCCTGGAGCCCGTCGATCGCGCCATCGACCGCGCCGGGCCGCCGCCGCCACGCCGCGGTACCGTGGACGCATGACCGACCGCGCGCTCGTCACCGAAGCGCTCAACGTCGCCCACCGGGCGGCCGACGCCGCCGCCCGCATCCACCGGGGCCACGCCGGCGGGCTCCTCGACGTCACCACCAAGTCGACCGCCACCGACCTGGTCACCCAGGTCGACCGGCTGTCGGAGGAGGCGATCCGGCGCACGATCGCCGCCGCCTTCCCAGACCACGTGGTCTGGGGCGAGGAGGACGGCGCCTCGAGCGGCGACGCTCGCCACCGGTGGATCGTCGACCCGCTCGACGGCACCGTGAACTACGCCCACGGGGTGCCCATCTACGCGGTCTCGATCGCCCTGGAGGTCGACGGCATCGTCGAGCTCGGCGTGGTGCTCGATTCGGCGCGCGGTGAGCGCTTCGCCGCGCGCCGCGGCGGCGGAGCCACCCTCGACGGCGTCGCCGTCCAGGTGAGCTCGACGTCCTCGATCGGCGCCGCGATGCTCGGGACCGGCTTCGCGTACGGCGGCCCTGCGGTCGCGCGCAACCTCGAAGCGTTCGCGCGCGTGGTCCCGGCCGCGCGTGCGGTCCGGCGTCCGGGCGCGGCGGCGCTCGACGTGTGCAACGTGGCCTGCGGCCGCTACGACGGGTTCTGGGAGCTCGACCTCAAGCCGTGGGACGTGGCTGCGGCGGCGCTCATCGTGCACGAAGCCGGGGGCACCGTCACCAACTTGCAAGGCGCGCCGTACCGCTGGGGCGACGACGGCATGGTGGCGACCAACGGCCACCTGCACGCCCGACTGCTCGACCTGCTCGGTTGGGCCGACGCGCGCGCCTGAACGAGGTGGCGCGCTCCGGTCAAACCGCGGCCGACCGGTCGAACGCGGCCAGGTCGGCTTCGGTGAGCCCCGCACGAGCCACGGACGCTGCCCAGAGCCGTTCTTCGACGTCCTCCCCCTCGCCCCCACGCGCCGGACGCCGCAGACGGCGGTCGATCCAGTAACCGCCCGTTCCGGGCACGTCGGCCGTGGCCAGCCAGGTCATCGTGTCCGCGCCACGCTCGGGCGAGCGCGCGACCAGCTTCTGCAACAGACCGATCGCGCTCGCCATGAGGCCGTCGCCCGAACCGAAACCGGTGGCGACGAAGCCCGGGTGGAAGGCGTGCACGGTCACGCCCGTCCCCTCCAAACGGCGCGCCAGCGCGAGCGTAGTGACCTGGTTGGCGAGCTTCGACTGTCCGTAGGCGATCCACCCAGAGTAGCCGCGCACGAACTCGAGGTCGTCCCATCGGAAGCGCGCCATCTGCGCCGCGTTCGACGAGGTGACGACGACGCGCGCCGGCGCCGAGGCGACCAGCAGGTCGGCCAGCAGAACGGCCGGGACGAACACGCCCAGGTGGTTGAGCGCCCACGTCGACTCCACCCCGTCGGCCGTCTCGTTCCGGGCGCCGAAGTATGCGCCTGCGTTGAGGACGAGGACGTCGAGGCGCGACCAACGCTCGCGGAACGCCGCGGCGAAGGTGCGCTGGCCGGCGAAGAGGCCGAGGTCGGCCGCCAAGAAGTGGACGTCGCCGCCGGTCTCGGCTCGGATGCGCTCGGCGACTTCGGCGCCGCGCCCTTCGCCACGCGACACGAGGACCACGGTATCGCCGCGTGCCGCCAGGTCGCGGGCGGTCACCCGCCCGATCCCGGAGCTCGCGCCCGTGACGACCGCGACGCGACCGGTGGGGTTGGGGGGTGGTTGGCTCATCCCAGCGAGGCTACCGCCGCGCGCGCGCTAGCTCCGTAGGGTGACGCCCCATGGCGCGCCCGGCGTCGCTATCGGCCCCCACGGGGTTCAGAACTCGTCCGGGAACTCCAGGCGCGGCCGGCGGCGGGCGGGCTGCTCCGACGGCCGGTCGTTTTCGCTCGCGGCGTTCGCCGGCGATCCCGTCGCGGCGCGCGGCGGCGGGTCGAGTCGCGCCGGGGCCCGTGCTGGAGCAGAAGCCGCTGCTCCCGCAGCAGCCGCTGCTCTCGCAGCGGGTGCGGCTGCCGCAGCAGGAATTGCTGCCGGGGCGGGCGCCCGCCCCGGGGCCGGCGCCGGTGCGGGTGCGACGCCGGCATCACGAACCGGGTCGTCCTCCGCCGCCGACGCGAGCACCGGCCGCGCGGTCGGCCGCCCGATCGGCAAGCCGTCCGCAGTTCGCGCGGACGCTCCCCCGC
>JAGXHO010000044.1 GCA_024636105.1 Trueperaceae bacterium
CTCCAGTACGTGGTGCGCGGAACCTAGTTCGCCCGGTCCTCGCTCGGGGGCCCGGGCCCGGCAGAAAAGGGAGCACCTCGTGGACCTAGGCGCGTTCTCGCTCAGCTTGGCGGTAAAGGGCCTCGCGGCCTCGCGGGCGTTCTACGAGAAGCTCGGGTTCGCCGCGTTCGGCGGCGACCCCGACCAGAAGTGGTTGATCCTCAAGAACGGCACCACGGTGATCGGCCTGTTCGAGGGCATGTTCGAAGCGAACCTGCTCACCTTCAACCCGGGGTGGGACGCCGACGCGAAGGAGCTCGCCGAGTTCACCGACGTGCGCGCGCTGCAGCGCAGGCTCGAGGAGCAGGGGGTCGCGATCACCACCAGGGCCGACCCAGCGACGACCGGTCCCGCGCACTTCGTCGTCGAGGATCCCGACGGCAACACGATCTTGGTCGACCAGCACGTGTGAGCGAGCATCAGGACCTGGCCACGGACGACGCTTACGTCGCCGCGCCGTCCCCGGCCGACGCCCCCACCGTCTTCGTCTCCGCGCGCCTGCGCTGCCGCCATTGGGTCGCCGCCGACCGCGGCGCCCTCCTCGAGGTCTACGGCGATGCCGACGCGATGCGTTGGGTCGGCGACGGGACGGTCCTGTCGGAGGCTGATGCCGACCGCTGGCTGGACGTGACCGCGCGCAACTACGCGCGCCGCGGCTACGGCATGTTCGCGCTCGAGGAGCGCGCGACCAGGCAGGTCGTCGGCTTCACGGGTCTGGTGCATCCCGACGACCAGCCCGAGGCGGAGGTCAAGTACGCCGTGGCGCGACCCTGGTGGGGGCGCGGGCTCGCGACCGAAGCGGTGCGCCACGTGCTCGAGGCGGCAGCGGCGCGCTACGGGCTCACGGACGTGATCGCCACAGTCGCGCCGGCGCATGCGGCGTCGCAGCGGGTGCTCGCCAAGGCGGGCTTGACGCGGCGCGCCGACCGGGTCCACGCCGACGGCACGCGCACGCTCGTCTTCGGGTGCGCGCTCCCGCCCGCCTTCGAGGTCCACCTGGTCACCGACGCGAACCGCCACCTACTCGACCGCGTCGACGACGACGTCTTCGACCACCCGATCCGGCCCGAGTACCTCGCCGCCTTCCTGGCGAACCCCGCCAACCTGCTCGCCGTCGCCGTCGTCGACAGCACGGTGATCGGGATGGCTTCCGGCATCGCGTACGCCCACCCCGACAAGCCGCTCCAGCTCTTCGCGAACGAGGTCGGCGTCGCGGCGCGGTTCCACCGCCGTGGTGCCGGCGCGGCGGTGCTCGACGCCCTGTTGCGCCGTGGCCGCGAGCTCGGCTGCCGCGAGGCGTGGGTGGCGACCGAGGTGGGCAACGCTCCGGCGCGCGGGCTCTACCGCGCGCTCGGCGGCGTCGAGGACGAAGAGCCCGCGGTGGTGTACGTGTACCCGCTGGCGGAGGACAAGGGGGCGTAGCGTCCGAGGCGCACGACACGCTGCGGTCGGTGAGCGCGGTGCCGCGCTGGGCGCCCGAGGGGTCGGCGCGCTCGACGATCGGGATGAACTGCACGTGCGCCGCGCCGGCCTCGTCGCGCAGGAGCGCTTCCGGCGCCCCCCTTGTCGCGCCGGAAGCGGTCGTGCAGGTCGCGCGGGCCGTCGAGGCTCACCCCAACCAAGAAGCCGTGGCGCGCCGGGAACGCCCCCCAGTCGTCGTCGAGCCGCGTCGCTCATGCGGAAGGAGGAGCCTGGGTACAGGTCTTCCTCCTTGAGGAAGTAGCAGTAATCGCAGGCGAGGTTGCAGATCGCGCCCGTCGGCTTGGCCATCAGGTCGAACGGTCGCGACGCCGCCGGCATGGGGGTCATCCTACGGGGTCGGCGATCTGTCGAGACGCGGTGTGCACGGTGCTCGTGACTCGCGGGCGACGGCGTGTACCGTGGACGGGAGTGGTGGCACCGGGGTTCGTGCACGTCGGGGGAACCTCTTTCTGGCGACGTCGCCGTTGGGCGCGGAGCCATTTGGCGCACGGTGCGCCACAGCGAGGAGATCGAATGAACACGCTCGATGCAGATTTCGCCGCAGGGCTCTTCGACGACGGAGAGGCCCCTTGCCTTTCGCTGTACCAGCCGACGCATCGGCACCATCCGGACAACCGGCAAGATCCGATCCGGTTCGGCAACCTCGTGAAGGAGCTCGAGGAGTCGCTCCTTCAGAGCCTGCCCAAGGACGAGGTCCTGCCGTTGTTGGAGCCCTTCCGCACCATGGAGGACGACCGCGACTTCTGGAACCACACCCTCGACGGGCTTGCCGTGCTGGCGGCGAAGGGGACGTTCCGCGTGTACCGACTCCAGCGCCCCGTCGCCGAGTTGGCCGTCGTGGCGGACAGCTTCCACGTCAAGCCACTGATCCGCATCCTCCAGTCGGCCGACCGGTACCACGTCCTCGGCCTGAGCCGCCAGGAGGCCAAGCTCTTCGAGGGCAACCGCGACGCCTTGGACGAGATCGACCTGCACGAGGACGTGCCGCGCACGCTCACCGACGCGCTCGGGGAGGAGCTGACGGAGCCGCACCTCACCGTCGCTTCGTACGGCGGCAAAGGGAGCGCCCAGGGGTCCATGCACCACGGTCATGGGGGGAAGAGCGAGGAGCTGGACATCGACGCCGAACGCTTCTTCCGCGTCATCGACAAAGGGGTGCTCGAGCACCACTCGCAGCCGTCCGGCTTGCCGCTCATCCTGGCCGCGCTCCCGGAGCACCACCACCTGTTCCACGAGGTCAGCCGCAACCCGGCGCTGATCGAGGAGAGCATCGACGTGAACCCGGACGCCCTGGCGTCGACCGACGCGCTCCGCGAGCGGGCTTGGCAGGTCATGGAGCCGCGCTACCGGGCGCGCTTGGCCGCGCTGGTCGAGGAGTTCGGCACCGCGAGGGCCAACGGGGTCGGCGGCGACGACGTGGCGGAGGTCGCCAAAGCGCTCGTGGGCGGGCGGGTGGCGACGCTGCTGATCGAAGCCCAGCGCGAGGTCTCGGGCCGCGTCGACGCCGAGACCGGCGACGTCGAGTTCGGCGACCTGGAGCACCCGGAGGTCGACGACTTGCTCGACGACCTGGGGATGCTGGCCCTCAAGATGGGCGGCGACGTCGTCGTCGTGCCGACCGAGCAGATGCCGACGGAGACCGGGGTCGCCGCGATCTACCGCTACTGATGCCGGAGCCGACCCGCAGACCGGTTCCATGGGAAGGCGCCGCGAGAGGATGACACGATGATCGTTCAGATCAACACGGACAGCAACATCGAAGGCAGCAGTGAACTCACCGAGCGGCTCGAGGCCAGCGTGCGGAGCGGCCTGGAACGCTTCGGCGACAAGATCACGCGCGTGGAGGTGCACCTCCGCGATCAGAACAGCGACAAGAAGTCCGGCACGCACGACATGGATTGCACCCTCGAGGCGCGCGTCGCCGGGCTCCAGCCAGTAGCGGTGAGCCACCAATCGGCGACCGTGGAGGAGGCGCTCGACGGTGCCGTCGGGAAGATGAAGCGCTCGCTCGAGAGCACGCTCGGGCGGTTGGAGCAGCGCTAGGCGCCGTGCGGCGCGGGCCGGGCGCTGGGGGACGTTCCTGGCCTTCGACGAGCGCATGAGCGCGACGATCGATCGCGAGGCGCGCGAGCGGGGCATCGCCGCCTTCGCGAGAACACCAGGCGTGTCGGTCGACGAGCTCTAGGGACGTCATGCGCGGGCTCGGCTTGGAACCCTCACCATCCGAGTGAGCCGACGACGCCCATCACCCTCAACCATGTGATACTCTCACGCATGGAAGTATCACCCGCACGGATTGACGTGGCCCGCGCCGTCGACCCCGACCACCACCCGCTGTTCCGCCTCCTGCAGCACGTCGTCGGCCGCTCGATCGACGGGCTGCATGCGCTGTTGCAGGAGCACCATCTGTCGCTGCCGCAGTTGGGGGCGCTGCACTTCCTGCGCGCCGAGGGGACCCAGAGCGTCTCGGCGATCGCCCACCACGTGCAGCTGTCGCTCGCGGCCACCAGCCATTTGATCGAACGTCTGGTCCAGCGCGGCCTCCTCGCCCGTACCGAGGACCCGTCGGATCGGCGCCAGAAGCGCGTCGACCTGACCGACGAGGGCCGCGCCCTGGTCTCCGGCATCCAGGCCGAGGCGATGGCCTCGCTCGACGCGCTGCTGGCCACGGTCCCGAACGACCTACGGCAGCGCTTGGACCATGACCTTCGCGACGTGCTCGACGCTCTCGAACCCCCCTCGGCCCCGGCGGGCCGCCCCCCGACCGGGAGCGAACCATGACCCTCACGATTTTCGGCGCGACCGGCAAGACCGGCGTCCACCTCCTCGCCCAGGCGCTCGACGCGGGCCATCGGGTCCAGGCGTTGGTGCGCGATCCGTCCAAGGTCGCGCGGACGGACGAGCGGTTGACCTTGGTCCAGGGCGACGTCCGCGACGCCACGGCGGTGGCCCGCGCGATCGAAGGGAGCGACGCCGTGCTCAGCGCCCTCGGTCCGACGCGGAACGCGCCCGACCTGGCGGTCAGCACCGGCATGGCGCACGTGATCTCGGCGATGCAGGCCCACGGCGTGCGGCGGCTCGTCGTGGTCGCCGGCGCAGGCGTCGGCTCCGAGGGCGACCGGCCGGGCATGTTCGACCGCGCCATCGGGCTCGCGCTCCGCCTCGCCGCCAAGCACGTCTTGGCCGACATGCAGCGCACGGTGGAGCTGGTGCGCGCCTCCGACCGCGACTGGACCGTCGTGCGCGTGCCGATGCTCACCGACGGCCCCGCCACGGGGGCCGTGCGCATCGGCATGGTGGGCCGGGGCACCGGACCGCGCCTGGCGCGCGCCGACCTGGCCACGTTCCTCCTCGCCCAAGTCGACGACCGCAGCCACGTCCGGGCCAGCCCGGTCGTGTCGAACTGAGTTGGTCGGCGCACCCGGCGTGATCGCGGTGACCGGCGCCACCGGCAACGTCGGCGCGGAAGTCGTGCGCGAGCTGCGCTCGCTCGGCGCGCCGGTTCGGGCGCTCGGCGTCGACCCCGAGCGCGCCCGCGCGAAGTTGGGTGACGACGTCGAGCACGAGCGTCTGGAGTTCGGTGACGACGCGACCTACCCGGCCGCCTTCCGCGGCGTACGAGCGCTGTTCCTCATGCGCCCGCCGCAGATCGCCGACGTCGCGCGGCGCATCCATCCGGCGATCGACGCGGCGCGCGCGGCCGGGGTGGAGCGGATCGTGTTCCTGTCGCTGCAGGGGGTCGAGCGCAACCCGGTCGTCCCGCACTACCGGATCGAGCGGCACCTGCGGCGCTCGGGCGTGCCCGCGACCCTGCTGCGCCCCTCGTTCTTCATGCAGAACCTCAGCACCACGCACCGCGCCGAGATTCGCGACCAGGGCCGGATCGTCGTGCCGGCCGGTCGCGGTCGCACCAGCTTCGTCGACGGGCGCGACGTCGCCGCCGTCGCCGCGAAGGCTCTGGTCGAGGACGGCCACGAGGGGCGAGCGTACGAGCTCACCGGTTCCGAGGCGCTCGGCTACGCCCAGGTCACCGCGATCCTCGGCGAGGTGTTGGGGCGGCCGATCGCCTACGCCGACCCCTCGCCCCTCGCCTTCTGGCGGCGCAGCCGGAAGGCAGGAACGCCGGCCGCATTCGTGATGGTCATGCTCGGGCTCTACACGGTCGCCCGGCTGGGCATGGCGGCGCGGGTGACCCCCGAGCTGGAGCGGTTGCTCGGGCGGCCGCCCATCACCGTGCGGCGGTTCGTGGAGGACCATGCGGCGGTCTGGGCCTAGGGCACCGCACCACCACCGCGTACGATTCGAAGCGATGAGGTTCCACAAGTACCAAGCGCTCGGCAACGACTACCTCGTTCTCGAGGCGGGCGATGCCGACGTCACCGCGTCGCTCGTCCGCGCCGTCTGCGACCGCCACCGCGGCGTCGGCGCGGATGGCGTGCTGGTCGAATACGCAATGCCGGACCGCCTGGGGGTCCGCATCGTCAACCCGGACGGCTCCGAGGCGGAGAAGAGCGGAAACGGGCTGCGCATCTTCGCCCGCTGGCTGTGGGACTCGGGCCGGGTGGGCGACGAGGCCTTCGACGTGGCGACCCAGGGCGGCACGGTCCGCTGTCAGGTCCGCGACGCCGGGCGCACGGTGTTCGTCGCGATGGGCGCCGCGAGCTTCGACAGCGCCGCGATCCCGGTCGCCGGACCGCGCCGCGAGCTCGTCGATGAGGCGCTCGAAGTGGCGGGCGAGCGGCTGAGGATCACCGCGGTGACGGTGGGCAACCCGCATTGCGTCGTCTTCGTCGACGCGCCCACGGAGGCGCTCGCCCGGCGCCTGGGGCCGGCGCTGGAGGCGCACCCGCTCTTCCCGAAGCGCACGAACGTGCAGTTCGTCCGCGTCGTCGACCGCCACCACATCGCGATGGAGATCTGGGAGCGCGGCGCGGGCTACACCCTGGCGTCGGGGAGCAGCGCCTGCGCGGCGGCCGCGGCGGCGGTGCGGCTGGGCGTCTGCGAAGGGGACGTCACCGTCGCCATGCCCGGCGGGGAGCTGGCGATCGGCGTCGGTGCGGGCTTCGAGCTGACCCTGCTCGGTCCAGTGCGGAAGGTGGCGGATGGGCGCGTCGCGGAGGAGCTTCTCGACGGCGTCGACGGGCGCGGCGGCTAGTATGCCGGCATGACCGACGCGACGCAAGCGATCGACGAGAAGCTCCGTTCCCTGGGCGGTTGGCGCGCCGAGGCGCTCACCGAGGTCCGCCGCCTCATCCACGAGGCCGACCCCGACGTGGTCGAGGAGGTCAAGTGGGTCAAGCCCAGCAACCCGTTGGGCGTGCCCGTCTGGAGCCACGATGGGATCCTCTGCACCGGGGAGGTCTACAAGGCAGCGGTCAAGCTGACCTTCGCACGGGGTGCCGCTCTGGCCGACCCGAACGGGCTGTTCAACGCCGGCCTCACCGGCAACGTGCGCCGCGCGATCGACCTCCGCGAGGGGGACGTGCTCGACGCGGAGGCGTTCAAGGACCTGCTTCGGGCCGCCGTCGAGGCGAACCTCCATTCGGCCGCGGCCAAGGCGCAGCGGCGGTCGTGACCTGAGCGCGACGTCTCCCGGTCGATGAGCGGGCGCGGATGACCCTCGACCGACCGGCTCTGATCGACGCCATCGCCCGGCAGCACGAGCGCGAGCCGTTCTCGGGCGTGGTCTACGTCCGCGAGCGCGGCGAGATCGTGCTCGAAGCGGCTTACGGATGGGCCCACCGCGCCGAGCGCATCCCCAACACCGTCGCCACCCGCTTCGGGATCGCATCGGGCACGAAGACGTGGACCGCGATCGCGGTGGCGGAGTTGGTGGAGCAGGGGCGCCTCGCGTTCGATGCGCGCCTCGCGGATCGCGTCGCCGCGTCGCTGCCGGGCCTCGACCCGGAGGTCACGCTCCACCACCTCCTGACC
>JAGXHO010000045.1 GCA_024636105.1 Trueperaceae bacterium
CGGATGCCCGTGTACGCCCGCACCCAACAGCTCTACGCCGAAGACGTGCCCGCGCTCACGCTGCACTACGCGCAGTGGGTGCTCGTGTTCTCCACCGAGATGGGCGGATTGCCCGACGAGATCTCGGTCGGCACGCCGCTCTTCTACCGCGGCAACGAGTACTCGAAGGGCTGATCCCGACGCGACCGGGCGGTGGTTCGCGCCACCGCCCGGTCGACGGGCGCTGACGCCGGAGCCTCCGGGCTGCCGGAACCGTGCCGCATCGACGCGCGACGCCGTGTGCGGTCGCTCGGGCACGAGCGGTGCCCCTTGGGCTCGCCCCGGGACCTGAAGTATGCCCAGTTATCTAACGTTCCGTATCCTCAAGGGCGCCTTCGTCGTGGTGCTCATCAGCGTCCTGACCTTCATCGTGATGCGCATGATGCCGGGCGACCCAGTGTACCTGTTGCTCGGTGAGGGGCAGATCCCCATCACCGACGCGCAGATCGCCGCGATTCGCGCCAAGTGGGGGCTCGATCGCCCGCTGCCCGAGCAGTACTTCGTCTGGGCCGGCAACCTGCTGCGCGGCGACTTCGGCGAATCGCTCATCCGCGCGGGCGTGCCCGTCCGCGACATGATCTTCGAGGCGATGCCGGTCACCGCCCTGTTGAACGTGTACGCCTTGGGGCTGGCGATCGTGGTGGCGCTGCCGCTCGGAATCGCCGCTGCCGTGTGCCGGAACACCTGGGTCGATTACTCCACCAACATGATCTCGGCTCTCGGGATCGCCACGCCCAACTTCTGGCTGGCGCTGATGCTCATCGTCGTGTTCGCGTTGCAGCTGCGCTGGCTCCCGCCCTTCGGCCTGCGGAGTTGGCAGGGCTACATCCTGCCGGTCCTCGTGATCGCCACCGAAGAGATGGCCGTGCTGATGCGCATCACGCGCGGCGCCGTGCTCGAGCTGCTGCCGCAGGACTTCGTGCGCACCGCGCGCTCGAAGGGTGTGGCGGAGCGCGGGGTGCTGTACCGCCACGTCGTCTCGAACGCGCTCCTGCCGGTCGTCACCGTCATCGGCTTCCGCGTCGCGTTCATCCTGTCGGGAACGATCATCGTCGAGACGGTCTTCGCGCTCCCCGGCATCGGCCGGCTCTTCGTCGACTCCGTGTTGCGCCTCGACTACCAGGTGGTCCAGTCGCTGGTCGTCGTGTTCGCCGTGCTCGTCGTCGTGATCAACCTCGTCACCGACATGATCTACGCGTTGGTCGACCCCAGGATCCGGATCTCGTGAGGACGCCATGACCATGCCCCCGAACGAACCGCTGCTCGCGGCGCCGACGCAGGACGCTGCGCCGAACTCCGGCAACAAGGCGCTCCGCCGCTTCGTGTCCAACCGCATGGCGGTCGCCGGCACCGTCGTAGTGCTGCTCCTGGTGCTGCTCGCGGTGTTCGCCCCGTGGATCGCGCCGCACCACCCGAACAACGACATCTTCCGCGGCATGCGCGGCGTCGGCCCCTCGCTCGAGCACCCGATGGGCTTCGACCACCTGAGCCGCGACCTGCTGTCGCGCGTCATCTACGGCACCCGGATCGCGCTCACCGTGGGGCTGCTCGCGACCCTCATCAGCGTCGTGATCGGCGTGCTCGTCGGCGCGACGGCCGGCTACTTCGGCGGCTGGATCGACGAGGTCCTCTCGCTGATCACCGACGCGCTGATGGCCTTCCCGCTCATCGCGCTGCTCATCGTGCTCGCGGCGGTCCTCGGGCCGAGCCTCACCACCACCGTGATCGTCATCGGCGCGACGGCATGGGCGCGCTACGCGCGCGTCGTGCGCGCGGAGGTCCTGAGCCTGCGCGAGCGCGATTTCGTCACCGCCGCGCGCGCGCTGGGCGCCTTCGACGGACGCATCATCCGCCGCCACGTGATCCCCAACGTCCTCACGTCGGTGATCGTGCTCGCCTCGCTCTCGGTGGGGTCGATCATCATCCTCGAGTCGGCGCTCTCGTTCCTGGGCCTGGGCGTACGCCCTCCGACCGCCACCTGGGGCGGCATCCTCTCCGACGGCCGCGCGTTCATCCTGCGCTACCCGCACATCGCGGTGTTCCCGGGCGTGATGATCGTGATCACGGTGCTCGCGTTCAACTTCATCGGTGACGGACTCCGCGACGCGCTCGATCCGCATCAGAAGACGGGGCGCTGAGCGCCATGCGATCCTTCGTCGCCGGCATCGTCACCGAGACCAACACCTTCAGCCCCATCCCCACCGGCGCCGCCGAGTGGGAGCGCGTCGACCGCCCCAAGGACATCGTCCCCGACAGCAGCCTCGACGGTTTCCGGCGCAAGGCCGCCGCGGCGGGCGACGCCATCGCCTTCGGCCTCTACGCCTTCGCCATGCCCGCAGGCAATACCGTGCGCGCGGCCTACGAGGACCTGCGCGACGAACTCCTGGGTCAGCTGCGCGCCGCGATGCCGGTGGACGCGGTGTTCCTACCGCTGCACGGGGCGATGGTGGCCGAGGAGTACGACGACGCCGAGGGCGATCTGATCGAACGCGTCCGCGCGTTGGTCGGCCCCGACGTCAAGATCGGCGTCCACATCGACCTCCACTGCCACCTGACGCAGCGCATGCTCGACCATTGCGACGCGCTGGTCATCTACAAGGAGTACCCGCACACGGACATGGCGGCGCGGGCCGAGGACCTCTACGACCTGATCCGCGACGCGCACGGGGGCCGCACCGAGCCGGTCATGGCGATGTTCGACTGCCGCTTCATGGGCATCGTGCCGACGAACCCGCCACCGATGCGGGGTTTCGTCGACGCGATGATGGCGGCGGAAGGTGCCGAGGGCGTCCTGTCGCTCTCCCTCGGCCACGGCTTCCCGTGGGGCGACGTGCCCGATTCGGGTGCCCGGATGCTGGCCGTCGTCGACGCCAAGCGGGTCGACGGCGACGCCCGCGCCCATGCCGCGCGCGTCGCGGAGCAATGGGGGCGGCGCTTCTTCGACCTCCGCCATGAGGTCGCGGTCAAACCGCTCGCGCTCGCCGCCGCGCTCGACCGCGCCCTCGCCGCCCCGCGCGGCCCGGTGGTGGTCGCCGACCAGGCCGACAACGCCGGCGGCGGCGCGCCGAGCGACAGCACCTTCGTGCTGCGGCGGCTGCTCGAGCGCGGCGTCCCGGACGCGGCGCTCGCGATGATGTGGGACCCGATCGTCGTGCAGCTCGCGAAGTCGGCCGGCGTGGGCGCACGGCTCGCGGTGCGCCTGGGCGGCAAGATGGGGCCCACGTCGGGCGACCCGCTCGATCTCGACGTCACGGTCGCCGGGATCCGCGACGGCCTGGTGCAGATGTGGCCGCAGGTCGACGGATCGCTCGCCAGCCCGGCAGGGGACTGCGTGCATCTACGCGTGCACGGCCTCGCCGGCGCGCCCAGCGCCGGTGGCGACGTCGACGTGATCGTCACCACCCGCCGCGGTCAGGTGCTGGGCGTCGAGGTCTTCACCGCCTTCGGCATCGACCTCGCCGAGAAGCGCGTGGTGGTGGTCAAGTCGATCCAGCACTTCTACGCCGCGTACGCGCCGGTGGCCGCCGAGGTGGTCTACATGGCCGCGCCGGGGGCGGTGGCGCCGATCATGGAGGCGATCCCGTTGGTCAGGGCCGATCTGAACAAGTTCCCGTGGGTGGACGACCCGTTCGACGGAGACGCTCCTGGTGAACCCTAGAGGAGGTCGCGGCGCCTGAGCGCACGCAGGACTTCCTCCCACGGTAGCTCGGGTTCGTCTCGCCGGGCCGCGATGGCGCGCAGGTCGTCCGTGTCCTCGGCGGTGTCCTGCGCGGCGACCACCTGGAACCGCAATCCGAGCGCGCCCACCACCTTGTGCACCGTCGCGAACGCTGGGTTGCCGTCGTCGGTCAAGGCCTTGTAGAGGCTCTCACGACCGAGCCCTGCTCGCCGCGCGACGCGCGTCATCCCCTTCGCACGGGCGACGTCGCCGAGCGCCGCGAAGAGCAGCGCAGGGTCGCCGTCTTCGAGGACCGCGTCCAGGTACGCCGCGACGTCTTCGTCCGTCTCGAGCAGCGTCGCTGCATCCCACGGGCGCGTCTTCGTGATCGGTTTGGTCATCGCTGCCCTCCTCGAATCCCTGTCGCGAGCGACCACGCTCGGGCGACGTCGGGCTTCTGGCTAGCCTTGTCTCCGCCCACGAGCAGCACGATCGAACTCGCGCCGGTGCGCACGAAGTAGACGCGGTACCCGGGGTAACCCGAGCGGCGATGCGGAAGCGCGCCTCTCGGTCCCGCAGGTCCTCGAGCCACGAATCGAACGCGTCCGTCTGCCGCACCTCGAACACCAGCGAACCGTATCGCCAAGGATACACCCGAGCGCCCAGTGGATTGGCTCGTGCCTGCCCAGTCGCAGCGTTTGCCTCGCTGCTGCGGTCGCTACGCCTCGACCGGCATCCAGATGCGCGCTCGCGTGCCCGTCGCAACGCCGTTGGCGTCGCCCGAGCCGAGCTCGAAGCCGCCCGCGTGCGCGGCCGCGACGGCCCGCACGACGCGCAAGCCGAGCCCTTTGCCCTCGACCTGCCGCGCCAAGCCCGGACCAGTGTCCCCTACTTCGAGGAACGCCACGCCGTCCGCGACGCCGCTGCGCAGCGTGATCCGGCCCGAGACCGTCGCGCGCAACGCGTTCGACACCAAGTTGCCGAGCGCTTGATCGAGCAGGCGTGCGTCACCGGCCACCGGCGCCGGCGCCGTGTCGACCTCGAGGGCCAGCCCCTTCTCCAGCGCCAGCGGCAGGTAGCGGTCGTACGCGTCCGCAGCGATGCGCTCGAGGTCGAGGCGCTCGAGCGTGGCGTCACCGGCTTCGGCCGACGACAGGGCGAGCAGGTTCTGGGCCAACGACTCGAGCCGCGTCGCTTCGCGATGGAGTCGGTCCACCAGTTCCCCGCTCATCACCATGCGTCCCGAGCGCACCGCCTCGAGGCCGGCGCGAAGCGCCGACAGTGGGGTACGCAACTCGTGCGCTGCGTACGCCAAGAAGCGATGCTCGCGCTCGCGCTGCACCTTGAGGAGCGTGAGGAGGTGGCTGAACGCCTGCGCCAGGCGCGCCGGTTCATCGGCGCCCTCCGTGAAGGGCACGTCGGCGGCGGTGTCGAAACGCTCCGCCGCCGCGGTCAGGCGCCGAAGCGGTCGCAACGCCACCCCGACCACGATCCACGCGAGTGCTCCGGAGAGCGCCGCGACCACGAGCGCGACCACGACCGCGATCCCGGTATAGGGACTCAACACGTCGCGCAGGCCCTGAAGCGGTCGCCCCACCTGCACGACGATCCCCGCGTCCTCGTCGCGCACGGTCGAGACCCGCCACTCGCGCACCGTATGGCCGCCGTCGCCCACCAGGAGCCGCTCGGCGTCGAGCGGGCGCGGGGCAGCCGCCGCGCCGCCGGTCCAAATGAGCTGATGGTCGAGGTACACCTGCGCCGCGATGCTGCCGCGCTCCCCGACGAGGTAGGAGCTGACGACGCTGGGCACCCGCACCGACTCGTCCTCGCGGACGAGGACCGCCTCGGTGATCAGGTCCGCCAACAGGGTGTTCTCCTCGTCCAAGCCCGAGATGCGCAGACTCAACAAACCCACGTAGGTGAGCGTCAGACCCAGCACGGTGGCGAACAGCGTGAGCCCGGCGGCCACGCCGGCGAGCTTGACGCGGAGGCTCGTGGCCGCGAACCGCTTACGACGGGCCACGGTAGCCCACGCCCCTCACCGTTTCGGCCACGTCGTCGCCGAGCTTCCCGCGCAGGTTGCTGACGTAGACGTCCAACACGTTCGAGTCGGTCTCGAAGCCGAGCCCCCACACGCGGTCGAGGATCTCGGCTCGCGTGAACACCCGACCCGGGTGCTGCATGAGCAACGTCAGGACCTCGAACTCCTTGTTCGTCAGCTTGACCGCGACGCCCCCACGCTTCACGAGACGCTCCGTCGGCCACAGTTCGACGTCGCGCCAACGAAGCACGCTGCCCCGCACCTCGCCCCGACGGAGCAGCGCTTTCAAGCGCGCCAGCAGTTCGTCGAGCGCGAACGGTTTGGGGAGGTAGTCGTCGCCGACGTCGAGGCCGCGAACGCGGTCCGGAACGGCGTCGCGGGCACTGAGGAACAGGACTGGTTGACGGAAACCGGCGTCGCGCAGGTCGTGCGCGAGTTCGAAACCCCCGTCGTCCTCGGCCGCCAGCATGACGTCGAGAACCGCCACGTCGAACGGTTCGCGCCACGCCAGCTCCCAGGCGGTCGGCCGGTCGTGGGCGAGCGCCACCGAGAAGCCCTGCGTCTCGAGGCTTTCGCGCAACGTGACAGCCAAACTGACGTCGTCCTCGACGATCAGAACGCGCATGATCTCCCCCTGCGCCGTGGCGCGCCGTGGCGCGCACCGTACCTGGCCGAAGGTAGGCGTGCGACATGAAGCCCAGGTGAACGCACCGGACCGGTCGATCGGGTGGGCATTTCACCCCCACTTAACCGGACGGTCCTAACCTTCGGCCAGTTCAACGTTCCTGAAGGGGGACCTCATGTCCACGATCGCCTCGCCCGTCTCGTTCGCCGACCGCATCCAGTGGGACAAGCGCATCAAACCGGCCCTCGTCATGCTGGCGATCGGAGCCCTCGGGTACCTGATCGGCACGTACTTCGTCGCTCCTCGCGCAGCGGTGCAGATGCCGACCCACATGCCCGCTGCGTATGCCGCCCTGCCGCACGGCTTCGTGGTGCTGACGGCCGAAGACGGTGCCGGCGCGCTGCTGCCCGTCCGCATCGCCGACACGAGCACCGCGCGCGACCTCGGGTTCCGTCAGGTGGGCGAGCAGGCGTTCGCCAACACCTTCTTGCTCTACTCGCTGACCCGCGAGACCACCGCCCGAGCCAGTTACTCGATCGACGGACTCCGGACTCCGGTCCAGTTCGCCGCCATCGACGCCAGCGGCACGGTGGTCTCCATCACCGAAGCTCCCGTCGGCGGGACCCGCGCGTCGATCACGGATCGCCACCAGTGGCTGCTGGTCGCCCAGTCGGGCACGCTAGCGCGCTTCGGCATCACAGTGCGTAGTGCGATGGACCCGACCGGGATCGTCAAGTTCTGACCAGCGATCTCCGTCGGTCAACCTTCGATCCAACGATCGGCCGTGGCGCCCAGCTACGGCCGATCGTCGTGATGGCGAAGGGGATCGGACGCCGCGCGTGCGCGAGTGCCTACATCAACCCCCGCACCCCGTCCACGACGAGCCGAACGCCCACCAACCCCACCATCGCGATCATGAACGGGTAGAACACGGCGGGCCTCATGCGCCGCACCAACGCCGCCCCCGCGAGCACCGCCAGCGCCGCCGGCACCACCAGCACCAGCGCCGAGAGCAGCGTGCGCGCGTCGAACTGCCCGAGGGCGGCGTACGGCACGACCTTCACCACGTTGACCACCGCGAAGAAGACGACGCTCGTGCCGGTGTAGACCTTCGGGTCGAGGCGCAACGGGAGGGTGTGGACCTGGTAGGGCGGGCCGCCGGCGTGCGCCACGAACGAGGTGAAGCCGGCGAGGCCGCCCCAGAACCACGCCGACCATCGGGACGGTGGGCGCGCAGCCGCTTCGGTGCTCCTGGGAAGCAGCGAACGAAGCGCGAACGCGAGCGCCACCAGCCCCACGATCAACCGCACCGCTGACTCCGACGTGACGGCGGCCGTGAGGCCGCCGACCGCGATGCCCACGACCGCCGCCGGCAGCATCGCGATCAGCGTGGCGCGATCGAAGCGGCCGCGCCACGTCCACAGACCCACCGCGTCCATCGCCAACAGCAGCGGAAGCAGCACCGCGGCGGCCTGCACCGGCGGCATCACGAGCGCGAGCACCGGCACGCCGAGAAGCGCGAAGGCGCCCCCCAACCCGCCCTTCGACAGGCCCACCAGCACCACCGCGGCGAGGCCGGCCAGGAGCGCGGCCGGGTCGGTGAAGTGGGTGGATGCGAGGAAGGAGGGCCAACCGGGCGCGATCACCGCGCTACGCTACCGCCCGCAGCGCGCGCCAGGGGCGGCGCCGATCGGGGAACGTCGCCCGCCACCGCCCTTCTCACGCGGCCCGGCTACACTCGCCCGTCATGGACCGCCGGCGCTTCCTCACCCATTCGGCCGCCGTCGTCGCCGCGGCCGCGGTGGGGTCGTCCGTCGCCCAGGTCTCGGGCACGTACCCGTTCGACGTGGTGATCGAGCGCGCCGCGCTCGCGGGGCTGCGGACGCCGCTGCGCATCGCTTGGCTGACCGACCTCCACCACGGCGAGTTCGTCCGCACGCCGTCGGTGCGGGCGTGGGTCGACGCCGCGCTCCGCCAGGCGCCCGACCTCGTCCTCCTCGGTGGCGACCTGGTCGATTACACCCCGGGCGCCGACGCCGACGCGGAGCTCTTCGAGGAACTCGCCCGCCTCCGCGCGCCCCTCGGCGTGCTGGCGGTCACGGGCAACCACGACCACGGTCGCTTCCGCGAGATCAGGTCGTTCGTCGCCCTGCTGCAGGGCGCGGGCATCGAGGTCCTCGTCAACCGCGGCGTCTCGGTGCGCGACGACCTGTTCGTAACCGGCCTCGACGACTTCCGCAACGGCCGGCCCGACCTCGGCGCCGCGCTTCGGGACCGGCCCGCGGCGGGCGCCACCCTGCTGGCGTCGCACAACCCCGACGTGCTCCCCGAGGTCCCGACCGAGATCGGCCTGACGCTGTCCGGGCACACCCACGGCGGCCAGGTGGTGCTGCCCGGCATCGGCGCGCTCCAAACGTCGTCGCGCTACGGCGACCGGTTCTTGGCGGGGTGGGTCGAGGGTCCGGCGCGCGGCTACGTCTCGCGCGGCTTGGGCGTGACGACCCTGCCGGTGCGGATCAACTGCCCGGCCGAGCTCACGATGCTCGACCTGGTGCCGGTCGGCTGAGGGTCCGGCGGGGACCGCTACTTCCCGTCCGACAGCGCGAATCCCCGCATGAAGCGCTCCTGCAGCGCCAAGAAGATCAGCATCGGCGGGATCAGGGTGACGATCGCGCCGGCCATGACCACGCCCCACTCGACGCCGTCGCCGTTGCCGATGATCATGTTGAGGCCGACCTGCACCACCTGCAGCTCCTCGCGCCGGATGATGATGCGCGGCCACAGGTACTGGTCCCACACGTAGACGAACTGGATGACCGCCAGCGCGCCGATGGTGTTGCCGCTCATCGGCACCAGCACGCGCATCAGGAACTGCCACGGCGTCGCGCCGTCGATCCGGGCGGCGTCGGCCAGGCTCGCAGGGATCGCCCGGAAGTGCTGCCGGAACAGGAAGGTGCCGGTCGCGGAGGCGAGGAACGGCACGATCAGCGCCCAGTACGAGTCCGACCAGCCGAAGCCGAACGAGAGCGGTCGCAGCAAGACCGCAGCGGGGTCGAGCATCCACGCCCAGAACGCCGCCCACGACTCGGGCGGGCGCAGCGAGACCAGGTCGAAGAGCGGGACGATCAGCACCTCGGTCGGCATCATCAGCGTCAGGAGCACGAATGCGAAGACGACCTTGTGCCCAGGGAAGCGGAAGTACACCAGCGCCATGCCACCGAACAGCGAGAGGATCGTCTTGCCGACGGTGACGGTCGTGGCGACGATCAGGCTGTTGCGCATGAAAAGCCCCAGGTCGGCGGTCAGCCACACCTGGCGCAGGTTGGCCCACAGCATCTCGCCGGGGATCAGGCTGGGCGAGAGGACGGCGGCGCGGGTCTGGGTCGCCTTGATCAGCGCGAAGACGATCGGGAAGGCGACGACCGCGCAGGCGACGATCAACACGACGTGGACCAGCACGTGCCTCCGCTGCATCAGTGGTCCCCGTATTGCACGCGGCGGCCACCGAAGCGGAACTGCGCCCAGGTGATCGCGGCGACGATCACCAGCACGATGTTGCCGAACGCGGCGGCGAGGCCGGTGTTGCCGCTGCCGGTGAAGCCGTCGTTGGCGACCTGGTAGATCATCGTGCGCGTCATGCCGACGTTGTCGAACGGTGGCGGCCCCACCGGCCCGCCGCGCGTGAGGATGTCGATGAGGCCGTAGGAGTCGAAGAAGCTGTAAGTCAGGTTGGCGAACACCAGGAAGAACGTCATCGGAGAGAGCATCGGCAGCGTGATGCGGAAGAAGCGCTGCCGCGCCGTGGCGCCGTCGATCTC
>JAGXHO010000046.1 GCA_024636105.1 Trueperaceae bacterium
CCCCCCTTGGCGACGTACTCCGCCACGGGTTCGGCGGCGCAACGGTAGCCGACCTCGCCGTCCTCGGTCCGGTACGCCTGGCGAAGGTACCCGAGGTCGCAGCGTCGCGTACGCTTCGCGTAGGTCTCGGCCTCCGACAGGGTCCCAGGGAGCGCGAGGACCTTGAAGGGGAAGCCGGTCGGCGAGGCGGCGGGATCGGTGAACACCTCCGCGCCACCGAACCGTGCGCGCTCACGGCCCGCCGCCTTGAGCGGAGCGTCGAGACCGGACTCTTCGCAGAAGGCGAACAGGGTGCCCACCTGGACGCCGGCGGCGCCGGCCGCCACCGCCTCGCGCAGAGCGCCGGGAGTGTGGGCCGCACCCGCGAGCCAGAAGGGCGCGCCCAGGTCGCGCATGACCTGCAGATCGACGCGGTCGCGCTCGCCGTACGTTGGCTGACCGCGCTCGTCCAGTTCGGTACCGCCGCGGGGTGGCGCGTTGTGGCCACCGGCCACCGGAGCCTCCACGACGAAGCCCGAGATCGCGCCCGACGCCTTCTTCAGCAGCATGGTCGCCAGCGAGTGGGAGGAGACGATCGGCAGGAACGCGGGTCGGGGCGTCGGTGCGAGGGCGTCGCCCCCGAACTCCGCGGGGTCGAAGCGTACCCGCGTGGGCTCGGGCGACCGGGCGCCCGCGACATCGACGACCAACGAGCACGGCCGGTGCTTCGACAACTCGTCGAGCGCACCGGGGATCTCGCGTGGGATGCCAGCGCCCATCAGGACGACGTCCACGCCGGCCAGCATGGCGCCGTAGAGGGTCGCGAGGTTCGGTAGCTGGACCTTGGTCAGCAGGTTGAGGCCGACCGGGGCGTCGTGCCCCTCCTTCGCAAGGAAGACCTCGGTGAAGCTCGCCAAGGCGATCAAGCCGCGCTGGAAGCGCGTGCCCTCGATGGTCGGCAGGGGCAGGCGCCGGTACCCGGCGCCAGTCGGGCGTCCGTCGGGAAGGAAGTAGCGCCGGAGGGCGTCGCTCACCACGTCCGCGAACGGGAAGCTCGCCATCGCGCGGCGCAGGTGCGCTCCGGGATCTCCGTCTTGGAGACGACGGACGAACACGGTGTCGATGCCGGTGCCGGAGACGACGCCGAGTTGACCGATGCTCGAGACGGCGCGGGCCAGCCGCCAGTTCGACACGGCAACGCCCATCCCACCTTGGATGATCGTCGGGAGATGCAAGCGGCCCGCGGTTGGGGCCCCGAAGGTCGCAGCGAACGGGGCAAAGGCAAGACGTGCGTCGCTCATCGAGGTCCTTGTCGCGTACTCGGCGCCCGAGGGACGGCCTGGCACCGCGGCGCCAGCGGGCCTGCGGCGCGAACCGCGGGCACCTGGCCGGCTCGACGCGACCGCTGCGCCGCGCTCGAGCGCGTGCGGAGCAGCGCCGCCCACCGGACGGTGGGCGTAAACCACTTCGCATCCTACGCTCGCTCATCGCGGTCCCCGTGAGGGCCGGCCGCGGCGGCCTCTTCCCCGTGGGCGAGGCGCGCGACCCGACCACGGCAGGCGCCTTCGGGCGACGACCACCCGCCTTCCGTGCGACCATGCCGCGTGCCCCACGCCGCCACCGCCCACCCCCTCGTCCCCGCCACGTCGCCCACCGTCGACGGCGCGCGCGTGCGGCTTCGCGCCGTGACCGCGGTGGACGCCGGCGCGCTCCTCGAGATCTCGGTCTACGACGGGGAAACGGCGCGCTCCGAGGCCGAGACGCGCGCCCACCTCGACCGCATCGCAGGCGACCAAGCGCGCGGCGAGACGGTGCATTGGGCGATCGAGGAAGCGGCCAGCAGCGTGCTCGTCGGGACCGTCGGCTTCTACCGGGGCTTCCCCGCTGGGGTGGGCGAGGTCGGGTACGTTCTCCGCCCCGGGCACCGTGGGCGCGGGTCCATGACCGAGGCCGTCGCGCTCGCGGTCGCGTACGGATTCTCGGCGCTCGGCCTCGATGCGGTGGTCGCCCACACCGACGCCACCAACCGGGCATCGATCGCCGTGCTGGAGCGCTGCGGCTTCACCCTCGCGGGCGCCGAGGACGAGCTGCGCACGTACCGCCTCGATCGCCCCGCCTGAGCTGACCGCGCCCAGATCACGCTCGGGTCACGCCTCCCACGGCACGCTCTCCGCAGGGGCGGTCGCCTGCTACCCCGGTCGCCCCGACGTCGTCATCGACCGATGTTGTTCCACGTCGATCGCCAGCGCAGGCCACGGTGGCCAAGAATCTGCTACCTTCCGGGCACCTTCGCCATCTCGACGTCGTCACCCGGGTAGGAATGGAGCGAATCGATGCCCGTAGGTCGTCGCGTCTGCCGCGCACTCGTCGCGCTGATGGTGCACTGTTCGCTGATCTCGGCCAGCGCCCAGGTGTTGGTCACGGCGCTGCCCCTGAACCCCACGTCGCTCGATCCGCACCGCGCGATCGAGGGGTACTCGTTCATGATCACCAACCAGATCTACGACACCTTGGTCCGCCTAGGCGAAGGGGGCGTCATCGAGCCCGGCTTGGCCGCGGCGTGGAGCCGGCCCGAACCCACGGTGCTGCGCCTGGAGCTGCGCCGCGGCGTTCGGTTCCACGACGGCCAGGCCCTCGACGCGGCGGCGGTCGCGGCCTCGCTCCAGCGCCTGTCGGACCCGTCGCTCGCCGCCCGCGGCGCCTTCCTCCTCGCCGCGATCGACGCCTACCGGGTGGTGGACGACCACACGCTCGAGCTCGTGACCGACCCGCCCTACGTGCCGCTGCTGGCGAACCTCACCTTCCCAGCGCTCGCGATCGTGCCTCCGGACGCCGGGATGGACCTTGCTCGGGCACCGATCGGGACCGGACCCTTCCGCTTCGTGTCCTGGCGCGAGGGGGACGAGGTGGAGCTGGAGGCGAACGAGGCGTATTGGGGCGGCGCTCCGGCGCTCGCGGGCGTGCGCTTCCGCGTCATCCCCGACGCGGCCGCGCAGGCGATCGCGTTCCGGGCCGGCGACCTCGACCTCATCCACGATCTGACGCCCGATGCGTACGCCGCGCTCGCCGACCGGGCAGACGTCGTTCGGTCGAGCTACCCGAGCGAGCGCACCAGCTACCTCGAGTTCAACACTGCGCACCCGATCCTCGGCGACGTGCGCGTGCGCCGCGCGTTCGCGCACGCCATCGACGCACCCTTGCTGGTCGAAGCTTTGTTCGGCGGGTTGGCTCTGCCGCCCGGCGGACCGCTGGCGCCACTCGTCCGATACGCCCTCCAGGACCCCATCCCGTACCCGTTCGACCCCCCGCGCGCTCGCGCGCTGCTGCGCGAGGCGGGCGTGGAGAACCTGACGCTGACGCTCGACCTGGGCAACGAGGGCGGCACCGAGGAGCTCGTCGCCCAGTACCTGCAGGCCGCGCTCGCCGACGTGGGGGTGCGCCTCGAGCTGCGGCGCAGCGACTTCGCCGCGCTGTGGGACATCGTGACGTCGGACCGTGCGGAGCTGTCGTTCTCGTTCTGGGGTTCCGACACGCTCGACCCCGACTTCATGCTCGGTGCCGCGCTCCACAGCCGCGAAGTTGGGGGCAACAACACGTCGCGCTACGCGAACCCGGCCTTCGACGCCCTGCTCGACCGAGGCGCCACCACCACCGACGAGGTCGTGCGCGCGGCGATCTACACGGAGGCGCAGCGGATGGTGCTCGACGACCTGCCGATGCTGCCGCTCTACCACCACGTCGGCACCTACGCCAAGCGGGCGACGCTGGAGGGGGAGCGGATCCTGGGCTCCTCGTTCCAACTCGACCTGCGCCGGGCGCGCCTGACGACGGCAGGCGACTGACGGGGCCGGCGAGGCGCGCGGGTGCTCGCCTTCGTGTTCGGCCGCCTCGCCAGCGGGGCGCTCGCGATCCTCGCGGTGACCGCCGTGGTCCACGCGTTGGTGGCCACGGCTCCGGGCGACCCGCTGGTGGCGCTGCTCGGCCCGGCGGTGACGACGCTGCCGAGCGTTGAGCGCGATCGACTGCGCGTCACCCACGGGCTCGACCGACCGTGGGCCGAGCAGTACGTGGCGTTCGTGGGCCGGGCGCTCGCCGGCGACCTGGGCACCTCCCGTCGCTCCGGCCGGCCGGTGGCGCACGAGCTCCGCGACCGGATCCCGGCGACGGTCGCGCTCACGCTCGCCGCGCTGCCGCTCGCGGTCGTGCTGGGCGTGGGTGCGGGCTTGGCGGCCGCGGCGTGGTCGCGCACGGCGTTGGACACGCTCGTGACTGGCGCGGTGGTCGCGGCCTCGGCGGTGCCGGTGTACCTGAGCGGCCTCGTGTTGCTGCTCGTCTTCGCGTTGGCCCTCGGT
Source organism: Trueperaceae bacterium (assembly GCA_024636105.1). The sequence continues at coordinate 4,332 of JAGXHO010000046.1, forward strand.
TGGCTGCCATCCGGGGGCACGGGCAGCGCGCGTCACCTGGTGCTGCCGGCCCTGACGCTCGCGCTGGCCTCGGCGGCGCCGCTCGCGCGGATGGCGCGGGGTTCGCTGCTCGACGCCCTGGCCGAACCGCACGTGGTCGTGGCCACCGCGAAAGGGCTCGCGCGCCGCGCCGTCGTCGTGCGCCACGGCCTGCGCAACGCGCTCGTCCCGCTGGTCACGGTCGCGGGCATCGACCTCGGACGTGCGCTGGGCGGGGCCGTGTTCGTCGAGGCGGTGTTCGGATGGCCCGGCGTCGGGCGCCTGACGGTCGACGCGATCGTGGCGCGCGATCTACCGGTCGTCCAGGGCGTGGTGCTGTTCGGCGCCACCGTGATCGTGGTCCTGAACCTGCTCGTCGACCTGACGTACGCGCGCCTCGATCCTCGCGTGCGCCCGAGATGACCGAAACCACGCCGACCGCACCGCCGTCGCGCCGTCGCCGCCTGCACCCCTCGGGGTTGGTCGGGGCAGGGCTGCTGACGGTTCTGAGCGTGGCGTCGCTGTTGGCGCCATGGTTGGCGCCGCGCGCGCCCGACGCGATCGACCTGCGGCGACGGCTGCAACCGCCATCGTGGTCCGAGCCGCTCGGCACCGACGAGCTCGGGCGCTCGACCCTGGCGCGGGTGCTGCACGGTGGCCGCGTCTCGCTGCTCACGGGCGCCCTGGCCGTCCTGAGCGCCGCGATCGTCGGTGGCGCGATCGGCGCGGTAGCGGGCGCAGCGCCGGGGCGCGTCGACGGGCTCTTGATGCGCGGTGTCGACGCCCTGCTGGTGTGCCCACCGCTGCTGCTCGCGCTGGCGATCGTCGGCGCGCTCGGCCCCGACCTCCGAAACGCCGCGCTCGCCTTGGCGATCGTCGAGACGCCCGTATTCGCGCGCTTGACGCGCAGCGTCGTCGTGGTGGCGCGCGAGCTGCCCTACGTCGAGGCGGCCGTCGCCAGCGGCGCCCGCCCATGGCGCGTCCTGGTGCGCCACGTGCTGCCCGTGGCGGTGGGGCCGCTCGCCGTCCAGGTCACCCTCGGCACCGGCTTCGCGATCGTGGCGTTCTCGGGGCTCAGCTTCCTCGGCCTGGGCACGCAGCCGCCCACCGCCGATTGGGGCGAGATGCTCGCGCGATCGCGCCACCACCTGCTCAACGCGCCCTGGCTGCTCGCCGCGCCGGGCCTCGCGGTGACCGCGGCGGTGCTCGGCTGCAACCTGCTGGGCGACGCGCTCCGCGATGCGCTCGGCACCGTCGGCCGGCCGACACGCGCCACGCGGCGGGGCGAGCGTCGCGTCAGCGCGCGCCGGATCTGATCTCGAGCGCGTCCTGGACGCGGCATGCCATGGCGACCGCATCGGCCCAGACGGCGGCGTCCGACGCCGCGTCGCCGCGCGGCACCAGCGCCACGATGGCGATGGGCACGCCGTCCAGCGGCACCGGTGCGAGGTGAAGCCGAGTGGCGAACGGGGTCGCCGGATGCGCCGCCACCCACCGGACCACGTCGCTCGCGAGCGGCTCCGGGAGGAGCGGCGCCGAGACCGCGCACGCGTTCAGCAGCGCCGGCGTGAAGCGCCATCGGAGGGCGCCGGCGACGGCGTCGCTCAGATCGCGCGCGGCGGCCGCCGGCTCGCGCATCGCGAGCGCGACGACGGCGCTCGCGATGCGCGCGAACACGACGCCGAGG
>JAGXHO010000047.1 GCA_024636105.1 Trueperaceae bacterium
ATCGACGACGGCGTGACCCCCAAGCAGACGCTCTCCGTGGTCGCCCGCAAGCCCGATGGCCACGAGGTGCGCTTCGAAGCGGTCGCGCGCCTCGATACCCCGGTCGAGATCGACTACTTCCGCAACGGCGGGATCCTGCACACCGTTCTGCGCGCGCTGCACGCCAACGCCGTCCGGAGCTGACGGCGCGCGCACCGCGCGCACCGCGCGCCACGACGCGCCCGCCCCAATCGGCGGGCGCGTCGCCGTGGCGGGCGTCCCGCGCGTCCCGGAAACCCGTTCGCCGGCCGCCGGTGCTCCGACGTGGACGACTTCGCGTGCGGCACCCGTGGCTCGGGCCTATACTCGAGGCATGCGCGATACCCTCGTCTTCATCCTCATCCTGGTCGCTGTGTTCATCGGGGTCGGCGAGTGGCGTGGCTGGTACGTCGGCGTCCCGGGCAGCACGCCGGTCTTCGTGTACCAGAAGGACCACCGCGCGGTCACCGAGGTCCGTACGGTCACGCGTTCGGACATGCCCATCGAGGTGTCGGGTCGGGTCCGGCGCGGGACGGTCACGCTGCAAGTGACGTACGAACGGCCGGCGAGCTTCCAGACCGGGGGCGGTGCGCTTCCCGAGCGGACCGTGTTCGAGCAGACCTACCGTACCGGCCAGACGATCGCCTACCGCGAGACCGTTGCCGAAGGGCGCGGGGTCTATCGGGTCGTCATGACCTACGCCGATGCCAGCGGAACCTTCCGCTTCGGGTTCCCGAGGCCCTCCGAGCTCTGACCTTCGCGCGGGGTGTCGTGCGCGTTACCTTCGCCACGCGTCGTGCGTTCGCCTCTGCGGCATGATGGGGGGCGTGCGTCGTCCCTGTGCTTCGTGCTTCGTTTGGCTCTTCGCGGCGCTCCTGGCGGGCTCCTGGGTCCAGGCGCAACCGCTGGTGCGGGTCCTGCTCGGTGATGCCTTGACGGAGGCCCACGTGGCCTTCGCCGGACCGCACGTCGGCGCCATCGATGGACGTTCGTTCGCGACCCCCTTCCCGCTCACCTGGCCCGTCGCGGCCGCGGCCGGCGAGCTGACCGTCGACGGCCACCCGGTCGGGCGCGTGCTCGAGCTGTCGTCGGACGAGGGCGTCGTCTGGGACGGGCGGCGCTACCGCGGTTCGCTGCGCGTCCTCGCTGACGGCGACCGCGTCCGGGTCGTCAACGTCGTCGATCTGGAGGCGTACCTCCGCGGGGTGGTGCCGGCCGAGATGGTGCCCACGTGGCCAGGCGAGGCGTTGCGGGCGCAAGCGGTCGCTGCGCGCACCTACACGCTTGCGCACCTCGATCCGGACGCCACGCACGACGTCTGTGCCACCGACGAGTGCCAGGTCTACCGCGGTCGTGGTGCGGAGCATCCGGCCACCGACGCGGCGATCGCCGGCACGGCGGGCCTCGTTCTCACCTACGCAGGCGCGTTCGCGAACACGTACTACCACTCGGATTCGGGCGGCGTCATCGCCAGCTCTGCGGAGGTCTGGGGGCGCGACCTGCCCTACCTCCAAGCGTTCCAGGACGTCGCGACCGACGGTCCGCACCGCACCTGGACCGCCCGCCTGACCCCGGATCAGGTCGCTGGCACGCTGCGCGCGGTCGGCCGCGACGTGGGGGTCGTCGGGCGCATGTCGGTCCTGGCTACGAGCACCTCGGGGCGCGTCCTGCGCGCGGAGTTCGTCGGCAACGGCGGTCGTGCGGTACTCGAGGGCCTGGCGCTGCGCACCGCGCTCCGCGGGTGGGGTCTGAAATCGACGCGGTTCACGATGACCGGCGACCTGACCCTGCGCGGTGGGGGTTGGGGGCACGGCGTCGGGATGAGCCAGTACGGGGCCCGCGAGCTCGCGTTCCAGGGGTACGGTTTCGCGCAGATCCTCGGCTTCTACTACCCGGAGACCACGTTGCAGCGGGTCGCGACGCAGGCGGCGCGCTAAACGGCCCGGGCGCTACCCGCGAGCCAACTTCACGACCTTGACCAGATCGCGAACGCTCGCCGGGTCGGTCGACAGGTCGGGCGCGCACGTCGCAACGTACGTCTCGAGGATCACGTCGCCCGTCGCCGAGATGGCGCTGCGGACCCCGGCGAGCAGCGTCAACACCTCGCGGCAGGAGCGCCCGTCCTCGATCATCTGCTGCAACCCGCGGACTTGCCCTTCGAGGCGGCGAAGGCGGTGCAGCACACGGGTGCGCGCTTCCTCGTCCATCGCGAGGGGGGCGTCGGCATCGGATCGGGGGGTGGGGGTCATCAGGGTTCCTTCGAGGTCTCGAGGCTGGGGTCAAGTATCCCTAGGGGGTATCGTACCATGCTGCTTCACGCGGTCGTCGTTGGCGCGGCGTCGTTCAACGCGGTAGCCTTCGGGCACGCCCCTGCACCGCGGCCTCGCTTCGGCCGCTCCAGGGGGTTCGGTGGAGGGAGCGACCCGTGCGCGCGTACCGTGGCATCGTCCAAGATGGCCGAGTCGTCCTCGAACCCGGCGTTCGCTTGCCCGAGGGAGCGGTCGTCACCGTGACGGTCGGCGAGGGCGAGCTGCTCCGCGCCACCCTGCGGGCGGCCCTGCGCCGCAACGCCCGTCGCCGCAGCCGCGGCCGGCGCTGGGTTCCCGTGTTGACCGCTCGCGGTCGCCCGGTGTGACGGACGGCGAACCGCCGCCGCTGCTCGGTCACCGCCTGACGCTGGTCCCGACGCCGATCGGCAACCTCGACGACGTCACCTTGCGCGCCCTCGCGGCGTTGCGCGAATCCGACGTGGTGGCCGCGGAAGACACCCGCCGCACCCGGACGCTGCTCGATCGCCACGACATCGCCACCCCGCTCGTGCGCCTCGACGCCCACCGCATCCCGACGCACGGGCGCGGCGTGTTGGCCGCCCACCGCCACGTCGCCTACGCCACCGACGCCGGCACCCCGGGCATCAGCGACCCGGGGGCCGACCTGCTGCGCATGGCGCTCGGCCTCGGGGTGCACGTCGAGGCGTTGCCGGGGCCGACGGCGTTCGTACCCGCTCTGGTCCTCTCCGGGCTCCCGGTGCACCGGTTCGCGTTCGAGGGCTTCTTGCCGCGCAAGGGACGGGAGCGCCGCGAACGCTTGGGCGAGATCGCTGGCCGCTCGTTCACGACCGCGCTCTACGAGGCGCCGTCGCGCCTGGCGGCGACCCTGGAGGAACTCGCGGAGGTCGCCGGACCGGAGCGCGATGCCGCGGTCGCCCGCGAACTGACCAAGCGCTTCGAGGAGGTGCAGCGGGGGACGTTGGCCGAACTGGCCGCCGCCTTCACGGCGCAGCCCCCGCGCGGCGAGGTCGTCCTCGTCGTCGGGCCGGCCCGCTCGGACGCCGTGGCCGGCGGAGCTACGAGCGCATCCCCGGACGACGCCGCGGCGGAGGCGCTGGCGCGGGACCTCGCGGCCGGCGGCTCCTGGGGTCGCGACCTGCGCGCTGCCCTCGAGGCGGCGGGCGTACCGCGCGATGCGGCGTACGCGCTGGCGGTCCGGTTCGGCCGTCGGTCCGATCCCTCCGCGTAGGCGCCCACGGTGCGTCGCGTCGTTCCCGTCCTGCCCGATCGCGACCGCGTCCGGTACACTCACGGCCGCTGATGGCCGTACCGTCCACGCTCCCCACCACGCCCCGTACCGAGCCCCGACTGCCGGGCGTCGGCGTCCGACTCCTCGGTCTGCCGACCGTGGCGCGCCTCGCGCGCTTCGCCCGCGCCGAGGGCCCTGCGGTGCTGCTCACGACCGCGGAGCGGGCCGCGGCGTTCCGGGACGCGCCGGTCTTCGGGGCCACGGTCGGGTTCGACCCCACCCTGGCCGACTGGCACGAGCGCCACGCCAAGGCGGTGCTCACGTTGGGGCACGCGTTGCGACCCTTTCCAGCCGAGCCGGAGCGCTACGCGCTCGAGCTGCGGTTGGGGACCCGGGTCGCGCGCGACGAGCTGCTCGAGCGCCTCGTGCGGTACGGCTTCGACCGTGACGCCGTGCCGGGGTTCACGGTGCGCGGCGACACCGTCGACCTCTACCTCGGCGCCGATCCGGAGCGCGAGCACGTCCGGCTGTCGTTCTTCGGCGATGAGCTCGACGGCATGGAGCGCGACGGCGCGCCGATCGAGGCGCTGGTCCTCGGGCCGCGCGACCTGGAACGGTTGGTCGCCGACGAGGAGGAGGGCGACGATCCGGAGGCGTGGACCTCGACCGTGCTCGAAGCCTGCGCGGGTCCCGTGTTCCTCGATGCCCCCGAGTTGATCGAAGGGGAGCTGGGCGCGGAGGCGGCGGCGCGGCTCTTCGAGCTCGTCGCGGGCCGCGACGTGACCTCGTTCGGGCGTGACCCGCTGCCGCTCGAGCCGCACGCCTCGCCCGAGACCTCGCTCGGGTACTACCGCGCGCGGCTCGACGAGTTCGCGGGCGACGCCGAGACCTGGCTGCGCGACGGCTACTCGGTTCACCTGCTGCTCAAGTTCGAACGATCCGGGCGCTACCTGGCCGAACGCGTGCTCGGGCACCTGGAGCCGCACTGGCACGGCCGGGTCGCGCCTCGGCCCGGAGCCTTGAGCTTGATCCTCGCCCCGAACGCCCAGGGTGGCTACCGCGATGCGGAGCGCAAGGAGGTCGTGGTCACCGAGGACCTTCTCTATGGCGCGCAAGGGGCGCGCAAACTCAAGCGGCTGCCGGGCAAGTCGGTCCATGGCGCGGAGCAGCTCACCCTCGGCGATTACCTGATCCACCCGGACCACGGGATCGGCCGCTTCGAAGGCCTCGAGGCGCGCGTCGTGGTCGGCGCCACCCGCGACTACCTGGTGCTGCGGTACGCCGGCGAGGGGAAGCTCTATCTGCCGGTCGAGCAGCTGCCGCTCCTGCGCCGCCACCCAGGCACCACCGACGACCCGCCGCGGCTCTCCACGCTCGGCACGAACGAGTGGGCGCGGGCGCGCGAGCGGGCGCGCGTCGGGGCGGAGGCGCTGGCGGCGGAGCTGATCAAGACGTACGCCAAGCGCCAGGTCGCCGTGGGGACCGCCTTCCCCGACGTTGCGGAGTGGCACCCGTTGGTCGCGAAGAACTTCCCGCACACGCTCACGCCCGACCAGGCGCTCGCGATCGACGCGACGCTCGCCGACATGGAGCGGCCGGTCCCCATGGACCGGCTCGTCTCGGGCGACGTCGGCTTCGGGAAGACCGAGGTCGCGATCCGCGCCGCCTTCCGAGCGGTCGCCAACGGCTACCAGGTGGCGATGATGGTGCCGACGACCGTGCTCGCGCAGCAGCACTTCGAGACGATCGCCGAGCGCTTCGCCGGCTTGCCCGTGCACGTCGAGGTGCTGTCGCGCTTCAGCAGCGACCGCGACGCCAAGGCGGTCCTGGCCGGGCTCGCCGACGGTACCGTCGACGTCGTGATCGGCACGCACCGCCTCCTCGGCGAGGGCGTGTCGTTCAAGCGCCTCGGGTTGCTCGTCGTGGACGAGGAGCACCGCTTCGGGGTGGGGCAGAAGGAGCGCCTGAAGGCGCTGCGGGCGAACCTCGACGTGCTGTCGCTGTCGGCGACGCCGATCCCGCGCACGCTCTACATGAGCCTGGTCGGGCTGCGCGACGTGTCGCAGATCATGACCCCGCCGGAGGGGCGCCAGCCCATCCAGACGCTGCTGCAGCCGTACGACCCGCGCGCCGTGCGCGACGCCGTGCTCTTCGAGCTCGAGCGCGGCGGCAAGGTCTACTACATCCACGATCGGATCGGCTCGATGGGCATGCGCGCGAGGACGCTAGCGCAGTTGGTGCCCGAGGCGCGCATCGGGGTCGCCCACGGCCAGATGGCGGCCGACGACTTGGAGCGCTTGATGATCGGGTTCCAGGAGGGGGCGTTCGACATCCTGCTCGCGACCACGATCGTCGAATCGGGGCTGGACGTCGGCGGGGCGAACACGCTGCTCATCGAGCGCGCCGATCGGCTCGGGCTCGCTCAGCTCTACCAGCTTCGCGGGCGCGTCGGCCGCCGGCAGACGGAGGCGTGGGCGTACCTCTTCTACCCGGGGCGCCTGACCGAGACGGCGCAGCGTCGGCTCTACGCGATCAGCGAGCTGAACGACCTCGGTTCGGGGCACTTGTTGGCGGAGAAGGACATGGAGATCCGCGGCGTGGGCAACCTCCTCGGCCCCGAGCAGCACGGCCACATCTCGACGGTCTCGCTCGAGGTCTACACGGAGCTGCTCGCCGAGGAGATCGCGAAGCTCAAAGGGGAGAGCCCCAAGGAGCCCGGACCGCCTCCGGTCGCGATCGACCTGGGGATGGATGCGCGCCTGCCGCCCAGTTACGTGGCCGACGACGACGCCCGCATCGGCTACTACGGCCGCTTCGCCGAGGCCGCCGGGTTGGCCGAACTCTCGCGCCTAGCGCGCGAACTGCGCGAGGCGTACGGGCCGTTCCCGGCCGAGGTCAAGGCGTTCGTGGAGCTCGCGAAGCTCCGCTCGCTCGCCGCCGGCAAGGGGGTGGCGACGATCACGGCGCACATGACCGACGTCCAAGTTGCCTTCCATGACGCGAGCATCGATTACGACGCGCGCGCCGTCCGGGAGTTGGGCGTCGCCGTCGAGCGCACGACGTACCCGCCGGGCTTCTCGCTCAAGCGCCGCGGGGTGCCCAATGAACGGATGCTGCAGGCGATCGCCGACCTGCTGTACGCCTGCGGTTGACGCACAGGCGCAGCTCGAGTGCACCGCCACGACCAAGCGAAGCGCCCCGGACGAAACCGTCCGGGGCGCTTGCCGTGCGGCGCCCGAAGGCGCGGCCGATCAGAAGTGGTAGTTGAAGCCGAGGCGGCCGATGAAGTCGAAGAACACGTTGCTCGCCGGGGCCACGGGCGCGAAGCGGTAGCCGAGGCTCGGGCCGACTTCGAGGAAGACGCCACCTTCGGGAAGACCGATGTCGCCGAGGCGGTACTCGATGCCACCGAATGCGCCGATACCGAGCGAACCGCCGCCGCCGATGCCGAACTGCAGGCCGCCGCCGACGTACGTATCGAGGGGGAGCGTGCCCGTGTCGACGTTCAAGCCGTACAGGACGTCGGCACCGAGGCCGAAGCCCGCCACGCCGACGTACTGGTAGCCGACGTTCGCGCGAACGTCGATACCCGAGAACACGTTCTCGACGCCGAAGTGCACGACCGCACCGGGCCAACCGGCGCTGACGCCGGCCCAATAGCCGGACTGAGCGAACGCGGCGCCCGTGCCGAGGGCGGCTACGGCGAACAGGGAAATGAGAAGCTTGCGCATGCGATGCCTCCAAGAGGGGTTCGGGGGAGCGGACGCTCCCTCCGTCTCCCCCCTGTATATCACGTCGGGACCCGTCCGGAACGCGGAAAGTCCACAGGGACGCGCGCTGGTGGTTTGAACCCGCCTCATCGCCCGCGCGAGCGCTCGACGTGGCGGCGAGCGGCGTCGCGCACCTTGGGCACGGCCCGGTTGCAGTCGGGCACGTCGCCGTGGCGGGAACGGTGGGCGGCGAGCAGCGCCGCTTCGTCCGCCTGCGGCACGCGCGAATACGCGCTGCGCCAGTACGCGGCGCGCTCGGCGACGCAGCCGCCCGCCGCGAGGTGCTGGCGCAACCGATTGGGCACGTCCACGGCCGATTGGCCGACGTAGATCACGCGCTTGTCGGCGTCCGCGAGCTCGTACACCCCCGGTTGCGGGTCGCGCCCGCGCGGCGACGGCAACCGGTCGAGCCGGCGCCAGCGCGCCGCGATCGGCATCAGCGCCTCAGACCTGGAAGCCGAGCTCGCGCAGCGCCTCGCGGTCCTCGCGCCAGTCGCGCCGGACGACCACTTCGAGCTCCAGGTAGACCTTGGTGTTCAGGAACACCTCGAGTTGCTTGCGCGCGGTCTTGCCGATCTCGCGGATCATCTTTCCGCCCTTGCCGAGCACGATCGGTCGGTGCCCCATCTTCTCGACCCAGATCTCGGCGATGATCACGAGCGGTTCGTCCTTCCCGGGACGCGGGTCGCGCCACTCGGTCGCCTGCACGGCGACCGCGTATGGCAGCTCCTGGCGCAAGTGCACCATCGCCGCCTCCCGGACGATCTCGGACGCCCACTGCTCGCGCGTCTGATCGCTGCTGGCGTCGCCCGGGAAGAACCACGGGTTCAAGGGGAGGAGCGCAAGCAGGTCTTCGCGCAGCGCGTAGACCGCCTTCGGGTCCTCGAGGGCCGAGAGCACCACCTCACGCTCACGCTTGGGGTAGAGGTCGCGGTAGAGCGACAGCGCCTCGTCGGGGTACTTCGCGACGTCGACCTTGTTGCCGACGATCCAGACGCGGACGTCGGGCCCGAGGCCGTTCAGGAAGCGCGCGACGTCTTTGTCCTCGTCGCCGGGCGGTCGCCGCAGGTCGACGACCCACAGGATGGTCTCGACGTCGACGACCGCCTCGCGGACCTCCTGCGTCATCGCCCGGTCGAGCGCGTCGCCGCCCCGGTGGAGGCCGGGGGTGTCGACGAACACGATCTGGCGGTGCTCGCTCGAGTAGACGCCGCGCACGCCGCGGCGCGTCGTCTGGGGCTTGGAACTGATGGGCGCGACCTTCACGCCCAGCAGCGTGTTGAGCAGCGTCGACTTGCCGACGTTCGGCTTGCCCACGATCGCGACGAAGCCCGCGCGCGTCGGCTCGCTGCCGGCGGGTGCGAACGAGAACGGCTCGTCGGCCGTCGGGAGCATCGGGATGGGGTCGGGGTGGAGGTGGTCGTCGGACATCGTGGGGTCCTCTCGGCCCGGGCTTCCGGGCTCCTGAGCAAGGCTTCGGGGCCCCCTGACGGAGGCCCCGAAGGCGTTTGGTTGCGGGGACAGGATTTGAACCTGTGACCTTCGGGTTATGAGCCCGACGAGCTACCAGACTGCTCCACCCCGCGGCGGACGCAAAAGAAATCGTACACGAGCGGTAGGTGTGGTGTCAAGCGTGGGGACGACGCCGCGCCTCATCGCCCGAGGACGCCGAGCACCAGGGGCGCCGCCACCGCGGCTTCGCGCACGTCGACGGCACCGTCCAACGCGGCCAGTGCCTCGTCCACCCCGCGCCCGTCCCGGTGGTGCAGCGTCGCCAGCGCGTCGCCCGCGCGCACCGCGTCGCCGACCTTGGCGTGCAGCGTCAGGCCCACCCCCAGGTCGATGTCGTCGCGCTTGCTCGCGCGGCCGCCGCCCAGGCGCTGCACCGCGCGGCCGATCGCCTCGGCGTCGTAGGCGGCCACGACGCCGCTCTCGGGCGCAGACCAGGTGGCCTCGCCGGGGGCGACTTCGAGTCGGTCGAGCGCTGCGACGTCGCCACCTTGGGCCGCCACCCAGCGTTCGAAGCGGGCGTAGGCGCGACCGTCGTCGAGGGCTTCGGCGACGCTCGTGGCGTCGTGCGGCAGGCCCGTAGCGTCCAGGACTTCGGCGGCGAGGGCGACGACCAGCGCACGCAGGTCGGTGGGCCCGCCGCCGCGCAGCACCGCGATCGCCTCGCGCACCTCGAGCGCGTTGCCGACGGCACGTCCAAGCGGCTCCGCCATGCTGGAAAGCACCGCGCGCACGTTGCGGCCGGCGCGCCGACCGATGTCGACCATCGCTTCGGCGAGCGCGCGGGCGTCCGCCTCGGTCTTCATGAACGCCCCGCTGCCGACCTTGACGTCGAGCACCAGGCTCCGGGCGCCGCCCGCGAGCTTCTTGCTCATGACGCTGCTCGCGATCAGCGGTAGCGACTCGACCGTGCCGGTGGCGTCGCGGAGCGCGTAGAGCAAGCCGTCGGCCGGGGCCAGGTCCTTCGATTGGCCGGTCACCGCGACGCCCACCGCGCGCACCTGCTCCAGGAACGCGCGTTCGTCGAGCGTGGAGCGGAAGCCGGGGATCGCCTCGAGCTTGTCGACCGTGCCGCCGGTGTGGCCGAGGCCGCGGCCCGACATCTTGGCGACGGTTCCGCCCAGCTCGGCGAGGAGCGGCGCCAGGACCAGCGTGGTCTTGTCGCCGACGCCGCCCGTGGAGTGCTTGTCGACGGTGTGCGGCAGGTCGGAGAGGTCGAGCACGTCGCCGCTCGCCGCCATCACGGCCGTCAGGTCGGCGGTCTCCTGCGGCATCATGCCGCGCCAGACGACCGCCATGAGCCAGGCGGCCACCTGGTAGTCGGGGACCTCGCCGCGGACGTAGGCGCCGATGAAGGCCTCTAGGGTGGCGCGATCGTGGGCGCCGCCGTCGCGTTTGCAGGCGATGACCTCGAGGGCGCGGACGGGGACGGTCATGGAGCCATGCTACGCGGCCGAAGCGAACGGCGCGGACTTCAGGCGGCGGCGAGCGCAGCAGCGCGCGCCTCGGCTGCCTCGTCCCAGGGGAGGGCTTCGCGGCCGCGCTCCAGCGTGCGCTCGTGCCCCTTGCCGGCGAGCACGACGACGTCGCCCGGCGCCGCTCGGCGCAGCGCCTCGGCGATCGCGGCGCGGCGATCCGGCACCACCACGAAGTCGCGCCCCTCCACGCCGCCGGCGCCCCGAGCGCCCTCGACCATCCGCGCCAGGATGGCGCTCAGGTCCTCGGTCCGGTGGTCCTCCTCGGTGAAGACCGCCAGGTCGGCGCCGCGCACCGCGGCGGCGCCGAGCGGCGCACGCTTGCCGGGGTCGCGTTCGCCGGCGGCGCCGAGGACCACGATCCTTCGACCGCCCGAGGCGGGCGTCAGCGCCGCGAGCGCCTTGGCGAGCGCGTCGGGGGTGTGCGCGAAGTCGACGACGACGCTGCACGGCTCGGTCGCGACCAGCTGCATGCGGCCGGGCACCCCCGGGAAGCTCGCGAGCCGGGGCAGCGACTGCGCGTAGGGGACGCCGAGCGCCCGTGCGGCGGCCAGCGCCGCCAGCGCGTTCGCGACGTTGAAGTCGCCCACCATCGGGAGCGAGGCGGGGTGGCGCTCACCCTCGGCCACGACCGTGAACGCGAGACCGGCGGCGCCGGCGATCACGTCCTCGGCGCGGACGTCGGCCTCGGGGTGGCGGCCGTAGGTCGTCTGCAGCCGGCGCGCGGCGGCTGCGAAATGCGCGTACTCCGGGTCGTCGCGGTTCAGGATCGCGATGCCGGCGCCGGCGACCAACCCCACCTTCGCGGCGCGGTACGCCGCGTAGCTGCCGTGGTGGTCGAGGTGCTCCGGGCTGAGGTTCGTCCACACCATGAGCGCGTACCGCACGTCGGCGAGGCGCTGGAGCGAGGCCCCGTGGGAGCTCGACTCGAGCACCGCGACCCGCACGCCGGCGTCGCGCGCCGTGGCCAGGTGCGCCTGGACCTCCGTGGCTTCCGGGGTCGTGAAGTGCCCCTCCATCGCGTACGGCGCGCGGCCGATCCGGGCTCGGGCCGACGAGAGGAGCGACGCCACCGGGCGCGCGCCGTCGCCCTGGAGCAGGTGGTGCAGGAGGGTGCTCGTGGTCGTCTTGCCGTCGGTGCCCGTGACGCCGGCGACGGTTAGGTCGGACGATGGATGCCCGTGGAACGCCGCGGCGAGCGCGGACGTCGCGCGCCGGTCGTCGGCGACGCGGACGTAGGGCACGGGAAGGTCGGCGAAGGCGTCGCGGGTGCCGACGACGCACACGGCACCGCGCGCGACGGCCTCCGCCGCGAAGTCGTGCCCGTCGACCACGGCCCCGACTCGGGCGACGAACAGGTACCCGGGCCGCACCTGGTCAGCGCGCTGCGCCACGCCGGTGACCGTCGCGTCGGGCAGACCGTCGGGCACGGCGCCGAGCGCCCCGAGCAGCACCTCGCGCAGCGGAACCTCGCGGCGGTACCCCCCGACGGGCGCGGCGTCCGTCACCGCACGACCGGGGTCGCGAGGCCGTGGCGCTCCAGGGTCGCGAACACCGACTCCCGGTCGGCCCCGCGGTGCAGGACGTCGAAGCGGTCGGCGTCCACCACCACCACGGGCGACAGGTCGTAGCCCTCGAGGAACTCCTCGTAGAGCGCCCCGAGGCGCTCGAGGTAGCCGTCCTCGATGCGCTGCTCGAAGGCCCGACCGCGTTGCTCGATGTGCCGCCGCAGGGTCGGCAGCGATGCCCGCAGGTACACGAGCAGGTCGGGAGGGCGGAGCGCCCGCTGCACCGCGTCGTACATCGTCTGGTAGCTCGACCAGTCGCGCGCGTCCATCACGCCGCTCTCGAAGAGCTGCCGCGCGAACACGGCGGCGTCCTCGTACACCGTGCGGTCCTGGATCACCCGGTCGCCTGGGTTCACCTGGGCCAGGTGTTGGCGCAGGCGTGCGGCCAGGAAGAACATCTGCGAGTGGAACGCGTAGCGCGCCATGTCGCGGTAGAAGTCGGCCAGGTACGGGTTCTCGTCGACGGCCTCGTACACGGGGTCGAGGAGGAAGCGCTCCGAGAGGAGCTGGGTGAGCGTGGACTTGCCCGCTCCGATGTTGCCTGCGACGGCGACGTACATGCCCGGGAGTCTACCGCCCGAGCACCGTACGGGCACCGCCGGGACGTGGCTGCGTGGTTTCGCCTCCTCGTGGTTCGCAGGAGGCATGCTATGGTCCGCCTAGCTGATGGACGAACAACCTCCGAGTCGACCTCGACGGCGCCTGTCCCCATTCTTCTTCATCCTGCCGGCCGTGCTCTTGGGCGCGCTCTCCGGCGCGTTCGCGCAGGGCAACGTCGCTTCCGGCGGCATCAGCATCGGCCAGGTGGCGCTGCTCATGGTGCTGCTGGTGCTGTCCGGGTTCATGTCCGGGTCCGAGACCGCCTTGACCGCCCTCGGCGACTGGAAGCTGCGCCAGATCCGCGAGGAGGGGAGCGATCCCGGCGGGCACTTCGCGCTCCTCGAGAAGAACCCGACGCGCTTCATCACCACGCTGCTGATCGGCAACAACCTGGTCAACATCGCGGCGACGGCCCTCGTCACCCAGATGAGCATCCAAATCGCGCGCAACGGCGGCTTCTCCGAGGGTGCCGCGGTGGCGTACGCGACCGGCATCATGACGATTCTGGTGCTGATCTTCGGCGAGATCACGCCGAAGTCGATCGCCGTACACCATCCGGTCGGGTTCGCGCGGGTCGTGATCCGGCCCGTGCACGCGCTGTCCGTCGTCTTGTACCCGGTCGGTCGGGCGTTCGCGTGGTTCACGACGCTGGTGTTGCGGGCCTTCCGGCTCGAGCCTTCGAACGATCCGCTGATCACCGAGAACGAGCTTCGGATGATGCTGCGTTCGGCGGAGGAGTCGGGCGTGATCGAGGCGACCGAGCAGGAGATGATCAAGGGGGTGATCGACCTCGAGGAGACGGTGGTGCGCGAGGTCATGACCCCCCGCGTCGACGTGATCGCGATCCCCGAGGATGCCTCGCTGCGCGACCTGCTGACGGCGACGACGGAGCACGGGTACAGCCGGCTGCCGGTCTACGCGGGGTCGATCGACGACGTGCGCGGCATCGTGTACGCGCGCGACCTGTTGCGGTACTTGGGGGAGAGCTCGGCGCTCGATACGACGCGCGTAGGCGATCTGATGCAGCCGCCGCAGTACGTGCCGGAGACGAGTTCGGTGTTGGACCTGATGCGCGACATGCGGGTGCGCAAGAACCACATGGCCGTGGTCGTCGACGAGTTCGGAGGCACCGCGGGGTTGGTGACGCTCGAGGACATCATCGAGGAGATCACGGGCGAGATCTACGACGAGACCGACGAAGACGAGGAGTTGGAGTTCGAGGATCTCGACGACGGCGCCGTGCGGATCCGCGCGACGGTCCATCTCGAAGAGGTCGAGGAGCGGTACCGCGTCGACTTCGGCGACGAGGGGGAGTACGACACGCTCGCGGGGTTCTTGATCAGCGAGCTCGGGCGCATCCCGTTGACGGGTGAGGCGCTCACGCATCAGGGCGTTCGGTTCACGGTCGAGGAGGCCGACGAGCGCCGCGTGACGATGGTGCGGGCCGAGGTGATCGACGTCGCGCCGATCGCCGGCGAGTACGTCGAGCCGCATCCGGCCGATGGCTGACCGCAGGGATGGTGCGTCGTCCGCGTGGGCGGCTCAGCCGACGTACCGGCGGGCCACGCGCGCCCCCAGGCCCGCCACCAACTCGTAGACGAAGCTCCCCGCAGCTGCGGCCACCGCCGTCGCCGACGGTCCGGCGCCGCCGACGAAGACCGCTCGGTCGCCCACCGCGACGTCCGCGTCGGGACCGACGTCGAGCATCACCTGATCCATGCAGACGCGCCCGGCGACCCGCGCCGTGCGGTCGCCGAGGGTCGCGAGACCCTTCGAGGACAGCGAGCGCGGGTAGCCGTCGGCGTACCCGAGGCGCACGGTCGCCACGACGGTCGCGCGCTCCGCGGTCCACGAGCCGCCGTACCCGATCGGTGTTCCGGCTGGTACACGCTTGACGAAGGTCACCGGGGCGTCGAGCGTCAGGGCCGGCCGGAGCTCCGGCGCGAGGCCGGCGACGTGGGGCGACGGCGGCTGACCGTAGACCGCGATGCCGGGGCGCACGAGGTCGAACTGGGCGTCCGGGCGCGCGATGATGCCCGCCGAGTTCGCCAGGTGCGCCAAAGGCGGACGCAGCGAGGATCGCTCGAGCGCCTGCAACACCTCGTGGAACGCGGCGATCTGCGCGTCGGTGGCCGATCCGGCGAAGGCGGCGTCTGGCTCGTCCGCGGAGGCCAGGTGGCTCCACACGCCCGCGAGGCGGCTCGTGGGCCCGCGGTCGATGGCCGCCGCGAGGTCGACCGCCCGGATCCGCCCCGCCCCGAGCGCGTCGTTCCGCGCGCCGACCGGCGTGCCCACGCGCCCCATCCCGGTGTCGACCTTGAGGTGCACGCGCGCCGCGCCGCCGGCGCCGGCGCGCGCGATCGCCTCGAGGTCCTCACGACCGGCGACCGTGAGCGCGACGTCGGCCGCGACGAGCTCGGCAATCCGGGCTCGGACCGGCCCGAACACGAGCACGTCCTGGGCGATGCCGAGCGCACGGAGATCGAGCGCCTCCTCGGCGGTGGCGACGCCGAAGGCGTCGACGACCGCGGCGAGGGCGGGCGCCACCCGGGCGACGCCGTGGCCGTAGGCATCGGCCTTGACGGCCGCCATCACGCGCGCACCGGGCGCGAGCCGGGCCCGCAGCGCGGCGACGTTGGCCCGCAGCGCGCCGAGGTCGACGATCGCGTGCGGCGCGTCGGGCGAAGGGGGGCGGGTCACGTGCCCCAACTCATGCGACGTTCGACCCATTTGACCAGGCTCGACGCCGCGAGCGTCAGCGCGATGTAGAGCATGGCGACGGTGTTGTAGGGCGGGAACGTCTGGAAGGTGCTCGCCTGGAACTCGCGCGCGCGCTGCGTGATGTCGCGGACGGACAGGATCGACAGCAGCGAGGTGTCCTTGAACATGGCGATGAACTCGTTGCCGAGCGGCGGGACCACGATCCGCAGCGCCTGGGGCAGGACGACGTAGCGGGCCGTCAACCAGGGGCCGAGGCCGAGCGAACGGGCGGCCTCGACCTGGCCGCGCGGCACGGCCTCGATGCCGGCGCGGAAGATCTCGGCCATGTAGGCGGCGTACCCGATCGCCAGCGCGACGATGCCGCGCGTCATCCGGTTCATGTCGATGAAGCCCCCGGACAGCTCGCGCAGCGCCCCCTGCATGGGAAAGCCCACGTACAGGATCACCACGAGCATCGGCACGCCACGGAGCGCGTCGACGTACATCTCGGCGAAGATCGCGAGCGGATGCTGACCTGCGAGCCGGCTCCCGAGGGCGAGTGCGCCCGCCACGAAGGCCAGCACCGCTAGGGCCGACCCGACGCGCGCCAGCCCCGGGCGCAAGAAGCGCGCCTCCCAGAGCACGGCCGTTCCCGCCGGCGCCGCGGCGGTCGGCACGAAGGCGGCCCCGACGGTGCCGTCGGCGAGCCGCGCGAACGCCGTCTCGACGGTGTCGACGGCGCGGATGGCGAGCGCGGGCGCTTCGTCGCCCTCCTGGCCCCAGGTACCGGTGCGCAGCCGGTCGGCGAAACCGCTGGGGGTGCCCTGGACGAAGGCGACGCGGGCGCCCGCTTCGGGGGTCCCGATGAGGACGTAGTGCTCGGTCGGCCGCGTGAACGCCACCAGCGAACCCACGGCGGCCAGCGCCGCCAGGAGGGCGGTCCGCCACCAGGTGGCCGGGCCGGCTTTGAGCACCAACAGCGTGGCGAGGACCAGCCCCAGCACGGCTGCGGCGACGTAGGCGACGAGGGTGGCGCCGATCGTCGCGCCGATGCCGGGGAGGATGAAGGCCAGGGCGCGCCGGTAGTTCTCGGCGCTGAGGAACAGGTAGAGGGCGAAGGGGAGCGCCGACAGGAGCACCCAGGTGCTCGGTCGCGGCCCGCGTCGGCCTCGGACGTCCGAACCGCGCTTCATGGCGGTCTAGGGTAGCGCATGCACGTCCTCAGCCGACCAGACGAAGACCGCGGGGCGCCGGTCGCAGCGACCGGGGCCCCGCGGGCCGTCCGAGGGTGGTTCGGCGTTCAGTCGCCCGCGACGAACCACTTCGCCTTGAGCGCGTCGAGCGTGCCGTCCGCGGTGATCTCGGCGAGGCCCTCGTCGAACGCATCGACCAGGTCGCTGCCGATCTGGAAGACCATCCCGAGCGGGTCTTCGCCCAGCCCGCGGATGTCGACCACGATCTGGCCGGCGTACTCGGCGGCGAAGGCGTCGGCCGGCACCTCGTCGATCACGACGCCGCGGACGTCGCCGTTGAGCAGCGCCTGGACCGCTTGGGCGAAGGTGTCGTAGAGGTTGAGGCGGTCGCGGCCGAAGGCCTCTTCGGCGAAGTAGGCGTTGGTGGTGCCGGTCTGGGCGCCAACCGTCGCTTCCTGCGCAACGAGCTCCTCGAAGCCGACACCGGCGTCCTCGACGCGGACCGCGATCGCCTGCGCGACGACGTGGTAGGGGTCGCTGAACTCGACGATCTGGGCGCGCTCGGGCGTGATCGAGACGCCCGACGCCACCATGTCGAACTCGCCGGCTGCGAGGGCCGCGAAGATGCCGTCCCAGGCCGTGCTCTGGAACTCGGCGACGCAGTTGACGCGCTCGCAGATGGCGTTCACTAGCTCGACGTCGAAGCCGGTGATGGTGCCGTCCTCGGCGACGAACTCGAAGGGCGGGTAGGTGGTGTCGGAGCCCACGGTCACCACGCGACCGCCGAGATCGGCGGCGGTGGCGGTGGCGATCAGGGCGGCGAAGAGCAGGACGAGCGTGCGTCGAACCATGACGTACCTCCGAAATGCCCGGGTGTACACCGGGCGCGTGGCATCAGGCAGACATGATACGCGTTCGCGCAGCCAATGGACCCGGTCCGTCACCGCTGGGCTTCACGGCGCGTTCACGTGGGCGCCGCCGGCTTCGGGCGGCGGCACCCGTCGCCGCCCGCGGACCAGGTCGACGACGACGAGCGCCAAGCCGGCGAGGATCAACACCTGCACCACCCGCAGCAGGTCGCCGAGGCCCGCGACCTGGGCGGCGGCGTCGAGCGTGGTCGCGTCGGTGCCGACCGCGGCCCCGGCGCGGGCGACCGTGCGGGCCGCCCACAGGCTCCCCAGGCCGATCGTTCCGACCACCTGACCGAGGTAGCGGGTGAGCGACAGCAGGCTGCCGGCGACCCCCGAACCGCCACGCCGAGCGGCGCTCATGATTGCGGTGTTGTTCGGCGTCTGGAACGTCCCCATGCCCAACCCGATCGGCAGGAAGCGCAGCACATACCCCAGCGGCGTGGTGTCCACGGCGAGGGTGCCGACCGCGAAGTAGCCGACGACGAGCAGCGCCATCCCGGCGACGGTGACGGGCCTCGGCCCGACCCGGTCGGCGAGGATCCCGGCGATCGGTGCCACCACGACGAGCACGACCGGGACGACGGCCATCAGCAAGCCGACGAACCACGCCGGGTGCCCGAGCACGCCCTCCAGGTAGAAGGGCATGAGGAAGATCACGCCCGAGATCGACACGAACGTGGTCGCGCCCGTCGCCAGACCCACCGACACGTCGCGCTCGCGGAACAGCCGCAGATCGACGATCGGTTGCGCGACGCGCCGTTCCACCGCCACGAACGCCCACCCGAGCGCGACCGACGCGCCGATCAGACCCAGCACGCTGGGCGCGGTGAACCCGAGGCTCTGCCCGAGGGTGAGACCGAGCGAGAAGGCGAGCAAGGCCGCGACGACGAGCAGGCCCCCGGCGAGATCGAAGCGCCCGCCGGGCTGGCGGCCCGAGCGCGGGAGGACCCGCGCGGCCAGCAGCGCCCCGACCGCCGAGAGCGCCACGCCCGCGACGAAGATCCAACGCCACGAGGCGAGGTCGCCGAGCAACCCGCCCAACGAGGGTCCCAGCACGATGCCCACCGAGATCACCGCGCCGTTGATCCCGAGCGCACGTCCCCGCTCGCCGGCGGGGAAGACGTCGGTGACGATCGCCAAGCCGAGCGCCGTCAATGCGGCGGAACCGACGCCCTGGACGGTTCGGAAGGCGATGAGGGTCGCCACGTCCGGCGCCAGCGCGCACGCGAGCGAGCCGACCCCGTAGGCGGCGTAGCCGATCAGGAAGACGCGGCGCTTGCCCCAGAGGTCGGCGAGGCGGCCGATGACGGGCAACAGCGCGATCGACGCGAGCAGGTAGGCGACCACGACCCACTGCACGGTCGCGAACGGGGCGTCCAAGACCGTGACCAGGGTGGGGAGGACGACGTTGACGGCCGTCCCCATCACGGTCGCCGAGAACGCGGCGAGGGAGGTCGCCGCGAGCACCCACCCAGGGCGCACCCCCGGTGGTGGCCCGGACGCAGGGACGAGGTGGGGTGCCGTGGTCACGCACCATCGAACCACGCGGCGTCGGCCACGTGCGTCGCCGTCGCCGCTGCGTGGACGCCACCGCGGAGCCCGGAACGGCGCGAGGCAGCCCCGATGGCGTCGGCTCCGTACACTGGGCGCGTGGCGACCGTCGTCGAGCTCCGCGACCGCTTGCGCCGTCCGCTCGAGCGCGAGCTCGCGACCGGCTGCCGCGACGACGTGGTCGTCGGTGGGCTCGAGCGCCTCGTCGCGACGGTCGGGCGCCCGTTCGCCGACGTCCAGGAGCTGTTGACCGGCTACGCGGAGCTCGAGCCCGAGGAGCGCGCGGTTCGGCTCCAGGCGGCGCTCCGGCGCCTCGAGCCGACCCCGGACGCACGGGCCCTGCGCGCGGTCACCACGCCGGCCACCACGAGCATGGCGACGCCAGGCGCCGACGTCGCCGACGTCGGCGACGTCGATGCGCTCCTCGACGCGGCGCTCGCCGAGCGCGCCGTCGACCTCGGGGCCCAAGCGGCGCGCAAGCTCGCCGAGGTGGGGCTCACCACGTACCGCGACGTCCTCACCCACGCGCCGCGGCGCTGGGAGGACCGGCGCGCGTTGCCCTCCTTCGCGGCGGTGCACGGGCTGGAGCGCGCCACCGTGGTCGGCACCGTGGTCGGACGGAAGCTGGTGCCGACCCGCAAGGGCGCCGGCGTGCTGCGTGCGGTCCTCGAGGACGGGGCGGGCGCGCGCCTCACGGCGGTGTGGTTCCACCAACCGTGGGTCGAGCGGCAGCTGTTCCCGGGGCAGCGGGCGATCGTCACCGGGCGGGTCAAGCTGCGCGGCCGCACGGTCGAGCTGCACGTCGAGGGGTTCGAGGTCGACGAAGAGGGTCCGTCGCTCTCGACCGGACGGGTCGTGGCGGTGTATCCGAGCACCCAGGGCCTCAGCCAGGCCTACCTGCGGCGGGCGGTCGACCGCACCCTCGCGGCCCTGCCGCGGCTGCCCGATCACCTGCCGGCCCGGCTCCGCGCCGAGCTCGAGCTGGTCCATGCCGATCGAGCCTGGCGCGACGTGCACCAGCCGCCGGACGAGCCCGCGCTGCAGCGCGCGCTGCGGCGTCTGAAGTTCGACGAGTTCCTCCTGCTGGAACTGCGCGTGCTGCTGCAGCGCGACGGCAGCGTCGGCCGCGCGACGCTCAGCGATCCGGACGACGAGGCGACGTTCGCGGGCGCCCTCCCGTTCGCGCTGACGGCGGCCCAGGTGCGCACCCTGGCCGAGGTCCGCGCCGATCTAGCGCGGCCGCGGCAGATGGCGCGGCTCCTGATGGGCGACGTCGGCACCGGCAAGACCGCCGTCGCCGCCGGCGCGGCCTGGACGGTGGTGCGCGGCGGCGCCCAGGTGGCGATCATGGCGCCGACCGAGCTGCTGGCGCGCCAGCACCTCACGTCCTTCACGTCGCTGCTCTGGCCGCTCGGCGTCACCGTCGACCTGCTCGTCGGGGGGCTGAGCGCCGGCGAGCGGCGCGACGTGCGCGCCCGCGTCGCCAGCGGTGGCGTCCACGTGGTGGTGGGCACGCACGCCCTCATCCAGGAGGGGGTGGCGTTCCGCGACCTGGGGCTCGCCGTGATCGACGAAGAGCACCGCTTCGGGGTGGAGCAGCGCCGCACGCTCATCCGCGACGCCCCCGACGTGCTCGTGATGACCGCGACGCCGATCCCGCGGTCGCTGGCGCTCACCCAGTACGGTGACCTCGACGTGAGCGTCCTGGACGAGCGACCGCCCGGGCGCACGGAGGTCGCCACCGAGCTCCGCCGCGGCGCCGATCGGCCCGCCGTCTACCGCCGGGTCGCGGAGGCCGTCGCCGCCGGTCGCCAGGCGTACGTCGTCGCGCCGCTCGTCGAAGACTCCGAGGCGCTCGACGAGGTCGTGTCGGCGACGGCGCTCCACGACGAGCTGCGGGTCCTGCTGCCGCCGGAGGTGCGGTTGGGACTGGTCCACGGCCGCCTCGCGCCGGCCGAGAAGGACGGGGTCATGGAGGCCTTCCGTGCGCACCGCGTCGACGTCCTCGTCGCGACCACGGTCGTGGAGGTGGGGGTCGACGTGCCGAACGCGACGCTGGTGGTGATCGAGAACGCAGAGCGCTTCGGGCTGGCGCAGCTGCACCAGCTCCGCGGGCGCGTCGGGCGGGGAGCGCACCCCGGTCGCTGCATCCTCGTGGCGGGCGAGGCGAGCCGCGCGACGATGGCGCGGTTGCGGGTGGTGGAGCAGCACACCGACGGCTTCGTGATCGCGGAGGAGGACCTGCGCTTGCGCGGGCCGGGGGAGCTGCGCGGGACCCGTCAGTCGGGTATGCCCGACCTGTCGTTCGGCGATCTCGTCACCGACGTCGCCGTGATCGAGCAAGCGCGCGAAGTCGCGCAGCGCATGTTGACGGCCTCGCCCCGACTCGACGCCCCGTGGGCCGCCCGTCTGCGCGCGGCGTTGCAGCGGACGGAGCGGGCGATCGGGTTCCGGGAGACGCTGTGAAGGAGGAACTATCGTGAGATTGCTCGGACGCTTCGCGATCGTACTCGTCGCCCTCGGCGTGCTGCTCGGATGGATCGTGCGCGCCAAGTGGGGGACGCGCCCCGGGCCTCGGTTCTGGTGGGCGACCTTCGCACCGGCTGGCCTCCACGCCGCCTATGTCGTGCAGCGCGCGGTCGTCGGAGACGTCGCGCTGCTCGCGCTCGGCGTGTACGCCCTCGCGTCGGTCGCGCTCCTGGTGGCCGCCGCTGCGGTGGTGCGGGCGCTCTCGGCGCGACGCCGCGGCTGGGCGGCGGCGGTACCCCTCGCCCACGCGCTCCTGCACACGATCGCCACGAGCCTGCTCGGCGCGGCGTTCTCGGCGGCGTCGGAAGCACCTCCGGTCGTCGGTCCCGCCCTCGTGGTGGGGTGGTCGATCGTCGCCTCGAGCGCCTGGGCGATCGTGCTCCTGCACGTCGCTCGCCCGCGCTCGTGGCGGCGGCGGCGCGCCGCCGCGGCGCCGGCCGAGGACGCCCCTGCTAGACTCGACCCGTGACCGCGCATCGCGCCCCACGCGCCCGGGCGACCGCCCTCGCGGCGACCGCCGCGGTGCTCGTGCTGTTCCTCGCGGCGTGCGTGCCGCGGACCGTCAACGAGATCACCGAGGCCACCCCGCTGGTCGACGTCGTCGCGCCGCGCTTCGCGGTCGATGGCGCCGGCACGCGCATCGAGCGCTTCGACCCTCCGGGGGCCGGCGCCGGCCTCGAGGCCGCCCTGGCGGTCTCGGTGTCCAACCCCAACGAGTTCGGCATCGTCCTCGAGCGCGTCGAGTGGACGCTGCGGCTCGCGGGACGCGCCGTCGCTTCGGGGATCCTGGAGCCCGACCTCGCGATCCCGGGCGGCGCCGAGGTCCCGCTGGGTTGGGTCGCGGACGCGTCGCTCGCGGACGCCCGCGAGCTCTGGGGACCGGTCGTCGGGGCGTTCGCGGGTCGGCCGCTCCCCTTCGAGGTCGAGGGCCGGTTGCGGTTCGTGTCCGAGGTCTACGCCTTCACGAGCGGCGTCCGCACCCTCTTCGCGGGCGAGCTGGTCGCGCGCCAGACGGTGCGCGCTCCGCAGCTCGCGCTGTTGGGCAGCGGCCACGAGGCCACGGCGGTGCGTCCGGACGCGCCGGTGCTGCGGATCGCGCTGTCCGTGACCAACCCAGGGGACGTCGGCTACTTCGTGTCCGGGCGCGACGTCCGCGTCTCGCTCGGCGTACCTCGGACGAGCCCGGGCGACGCCACGCGCGCCGTCACGTCGGCGGAGGCGCTCGAGATGCTCGAAGTCGGCCGCGTCGACCTGGCGCCGGTCCCGGTGCCCGCCGGGGCGACCGTACGGACCGACCTGTTCGTGTTCGTCGACCCGGCCGCGCTCGCTCCGGCGGCCCTCCACCGGCTCGAGGCGGCGCTGACGGGGGTAGCGACGCCGCTCGAGGTGGTCGGCATCTGGGCGTACGACGTCCTCGGCGTCGACAGCTTCGCGTTGGATTCGACCCCTGAGCTGCTCGGCCTGATCGGACCGAACCCGCTCCCCTGAACGTCCGGTGCGCGGTAGGCTGCGCGCCATGTTGCGAATCCTCGTCACCGACGCCGTCGCTCTGGGCGACCCGAAGTTCGACGACGTCGAAGTGGTCGATCGTCCCGGGATGCCGCGCGAGGAGATCCTCGCCGTCGTCGGCGGGTTCGACGGCCTGATCACGCGCTCGCGGACCCAGGTCGACGAGGCGCTCCTCGCCGCCGCTGCTCCGCGGCTGCGGGTCGTGGGCCGAGGGGGCGTGGGCGTCGACAACATCGATCTCGACGCCGCGAGTCGCTACGGGGTGTTGGTCGTCAACGCCCCCGAGGCGAACAACGTGTCGGCCGCCGAGTTGGCCATCGGACTGCTCCTCGCCGCGGCCCGGGGCATCGGCCGTTCCGACGCGCTCGTGCGCCGTGGGACGTGGGACCGCGCGTACCTCGGGCACGAGCTCGATGGCGCCGCGCTCGGCATCGTCGGGCTCGGCCGCATCGGCAGCCTCGTCGCCAAGCGCGCCCAAGGGCTCGGCATGCGCACGTTCGCGTACGACCCCTACCTCAACCGCCGGCGCGCCGAGGAGTTGGGGGTCGACCTGGTCGACGACCTCCAGGCGATGCTCGCGCAGGTGCGTTTCCTCACCGTCCACACGCCCTTGACCGACGAGACGCGCGGTCTGATCGACGCCGCGGCCTTGGCGGCGCTGCCGCGCGGCGCCGTGGTCGTCAACGCCGCCCGCGGCGGGATCGTCGACGAGGGTGCCCTGAGCGCGGCGCTCGCCGAGGGGCACCTGTTCGCGGCCGGGCTCGACGTCTTCGTCGGGGAGCCGCCGGCGCCCGACCACCCGCTGCTCCAGCGCGACGACGTGGTCGTCACGGCGCACCTGGGCGCGAACACGGTCGAGGCCCAGGCGCGGGTCGGTTCGGAGATCCTCGAGCGCACCGTCCGCACGCTGCAGGGCGACGTCTCGCGCGGCGTCGTCAACGCGCCCGCCTTGGCGCCCGAGGTCGGCGCCAAGCTCGGCACCCACCTCGAGCTCGGTGAGGCGTTGGGGACGCTGGTCGCGCAGCTCGCCCACGGTCGCGTGCGCGAGCTCGCGATCGAGTTCGCCGGCACCTTCCCGATCGACCCCGACCCGATCGCGGTGGCGGTGGCCAAGGGCTTCCTCGAGCCGGTCCTCAGCGACCCCCCGACCTACGTCAACGCGCTCGCCCTGGCGAAGGACCGCGACGTGCGCGTCTCCCGGACCGTCGCTGCGCGCCCGCGGGGGTACACCACGCATGTGCTCGTCACCGCGATCGGCGATTCCGGGACCGTGTCGGTGGGCGGCACCGTGTTGGGCGATCACCCGCGCGTCGTCGAACTCGAGGGGTTCCCGATCGAGATCCGCCCCGAAGGGACCATGCTCGTCTGCACCAACTTCGACCGGCCCGGTGCGGTCGGGCGGGTCGGAACGATCCTCGGCGACGCCGGGGTGAACATCTCTGGGATGCAGCTCTCGCGCGTCGGCGACGACGGCCTCGCGATGTTCGCGCTCACCCTCGACCAGGTGCCGGGCGAGGACGTGCTCGAGGTGCTCCGGGGCATGTCGGACGTCATCCACTCGCTGCGCGTCGTGCGCTTCGCCTAGCCCAGCGTCGCCGAGTCCACCAGGAGGCCCCGTGCCCGCCCCCAAGGCCCGTCTGTTCGCCCCCGGCCCCGTGCCGGTCGACCCCGAGGTGCTCGCCGCCCTGGCGCAGCCCGTCGTCCACCACCGCACGTCTGCGTTCCGCGCGACCTTCGTGCGGGTGCGCGAGGCGCTCGCCGAGCTCGCGGAGGTGCCCGGCGACGACGTCCTCCTCGTCTCGGGGTCCGGCACGAGCGCCTTCGAGGGGGCGCTGCTCGCGGCGGTACCGCGCGGCGGCACGGTGCTGGCGCTCACGGGCGGCAAGTTCGGCGAGCGCTGGGCCGAGCTCGCGCGCCGTTTCGGGTACGTGGTTCGGGACGTGGACGCCCCCTGGGGCCGTGCCCACGACCCGCAACAGGTGGTCGACGCGCTGCGCGCCGGACCCGTTCCGGACGCGGTGACCGTGGTCCACTCGGAGACCTCGACGGGGGTCCTGCACGACGTCGCGGCGATCGCGGCCGCGGTGCGGTCCGTCGCGCCCGAGGCGCTGGTGCTCGTCGACGCGGTGACCAGCCTGGCGGCGGCCGAACTGCGCCCGCGTGCCTGGGGCCTCGACGCCGTGGTCAGCGGCTCCCAGAAGGGGGTGCGCTTGCCACCAGGGCTGGGCTTCGTCTGGCTCTCCGAGCGCGCCTGGGCACGAGCCGCCGATCCGGCCGCCCGCGTGCCCGCCTTCGCCCTCGACCTGCACGCCGAGCGGACGAAGCAGCGCAGCGGCGACACCGGGGCCACGCCGCCGACCTCGCTCGTCGTGGCGGCCGACGTCGGTCTCGCGCGGCTCCGAGCCGAGCCCTCCGAGACGCGGTGGGCGCGCAAGGCGCGGCTGAACCGCGCGTTGCTCGCCGCCATCCGCGAGGACCTCGCCGGAAGCGGGATCGAGCTGCCGGTCTACTGGGGCAACCGCAACTGGGACCCCTACCTCGCCGACACGCTGGCCCGGATGCAGGCCGACGG
>JAGXHO010000048.1 GCA_024636105.1 Trueperaceae bacterium
GGTCGACGGCTTCGGCGCAGGGGGAACTCCTGTGGGGGGCGAGGTGGGTGGGGCGAGGTGGGTGGGGCGAGGTCGCGTGACTGAGAATCACATCTCATTCTCAAGACGGGGGCAAGCCTACACCACCTGGTCGTTCACCCGTCAACCCCGGAGCGCGCGCCCGCTCGGGAGCGCTATGCTCGGTCATGTCCAGCGACACCGTGTTCCTCAAGATCGTCAAGGGCGAGATCCCCGCCGACGTCGTCTACCGCGACGCACTCGTGACCGCCTTCCGCGACATCCACCCGCAGGCGCCCGTGCACGTGCTCATCGTGCCGAACCACGTGATCCCGACCGCCGCCGACGTCACCGAAGCGGACGAGGCGGCGCTCGGCCGGCTGTTCCTCGCGGCCCGCACCATCGCTGAGCAGGAGGGCATCGCCGAAGACGGGTACCGCCTGATCATGAACTGCCGATCCCACGGTGGCCAGGAGGTCGACCACCTGCACCTGCACCTGCTGGGCGGCGAGCCGCTCGGCCCGATGCGCACGAGCGGCGCCTGAGGTCGAGTCCCGCGCGGATCCCGACGGCGCCGAAGCGGTCGAGAACGCGTTCTCGACGTCAGGGTGGGCGAGCGGACCCGGGTGGTACGCTCGCGGAACGATGCGTCAGACCGTCCAACGCCGCGCCATCCTCCAAGCGCTCGACGAAGCCGCCGGACCGCTCACGCCGAGCGAGGTCCTGGAGCGCGCCGCGCACCACCACAACGCGCTGGGGCTCGCGACCGTATACCGCAACCTCAACGCCCTCGAAGCCCACGGCGAGGTCGTCGCCGTGCACCTGCCGAACGAGTCCACCCGCTTTGAACTCGCCGGCCGTGGGCACCACCACCACTTCCGCTGCGAGGCGTGCGGGCGCGTGTTCGAGCTGCACACGACGTGCCCCGTCGCGGTACTCCAGGGCGTGACCCTCCCGGGCGGCTTCGAGGTACGCGACCACGCCCTCACCCTGTACGGACTGTGCCCCGACTGCCGGCAGGCGGCGTGACCCCGTCGCAACTGAGGCGCCTCGGTCGCGCCGCGCTGGCGCTGCTCCTGATCGCGCTCCTCGGTGCGGCGCTCGCGCAGCCCGGCGACGCCGAGTACGGGTACGTCGAGGGGCGCATCGTCGACCTGGTCGACCGCGAGACCCTGCCCGACGGCGCCCTCGTCCAGTTGCCCGACGGGCGCGTGGTCGCGGCCGACCTCCCCTACCCCGACCCCGACGGCACCTTCGAGGTCCCGGCGTACCGCGCCGGCGAACGCGTCGAGCTCTACTTCGCCCCGGGGCCCGAAGGGACACGGCAGTTCGTGGTGAGCGACTGGGTCCGGCGCCCCGCGCTGGGCTGGCTGCTCGTGCTGTTCGCCGTCGCATCGTTCCTGGTCGCCGGCTTCAAGGGGCTGCGGGCCGTCGCCGCGACCGGCGTCAGCCTCGCGATCGTCATCTACTTCATCGTGCCGCGCATCCTCGGCGGCAACGACCCGGTGCTCGTCTCGCTCTTGGGCGTGGGCGGCATCCTGTTGCTGGCCATCTACTTCGTGCACGGAGTCAGCTGGAGCACGACCGCGGCGCTCGCCGGCACCTTCGCGGCGGTCGCCGTGACGATGGTGCTCGGCATCGGCTTCAGCGACGGCGCGCGCCTGACGGGCCTCGGAACCGAGGACGCGATGTTCCTGCTCGCCGCAGCCCCGCAGGTGGCGTTGCGCGGCCTGCTGCTCGCGGGCCTCTTGATCGGCGCGCTCGGCGCCCTGACCGACATCACGATCGTCCAGGCGAGCGTCGTGCGCGAGCTGGCGCACACCGACCCGGCGCTCGGGCTGCGCGAGCTCTACCGGCGCGGCATGAACGTCGGCCGCGACCATGTGGGATCGCTCGTGAACACGCTCGTCCTCGCCTACACGGGCTCCGGTCTGTCGCTGCTCATCCTCCTGAACGTGAACGACGTTTCGCTCGCCCGCGCGCTCAACCTGGAGCTGGTCGCCAGCGAGGTCGTGCACACGCTGGTCGGCTCGGTCGGCCTCATCCTCGCCGTCCCCATCACCACGGGCCTGGCCGCCTGGTGGTTCCGCGGCGATCGCCTACCGCTCAAGCCGGGCGAGCTCCAGCACGCCCACCACCACTGAGGTTCCCACCATGGGCCCGCTCGATGCCGTCTTCGCCGCCTGGAGCCTCGACCCCGAGGCGTTCCGGAACGCCGCGACCGGCGCGCGCTTCGGCGTGGCGGTGGTGCTGGCCGCCGGCCTCGCCATCGCCGTCGGCCAGAGCCTCGCGCTGTTCGCCGTCGGGGTCCGGCCTCGCCGCTTCGCCGCGAGCTTGCTGGTGCAGGCGGCGCTGTTCGCCATCGGCTTCCTCACCTGGGCGACGAGCGCGTGGCTCGTCGCGACCCTCGCGTTCGAGGCGACGGGGACCTGGAGCGCGACGATCGCCGCCACCGGCCTCGCGCACGCACCGCAGCTGTTCGGCGCGTTCGTGCTCGTTCCGTACTTCGGCACCGCGATCGGCGGGCTGCTCTCGGTGTGGACCCTGCTCGCGGTGTGGGTCGCGACCGCGGCGGTGTTCGAGCTGAGCGCCGCGCAGGCGCTCGCCGCCAGCGCCGGCGGCTGGCTGCTGGTGCACGTGTTCCAGCGCACCGCCGGGCGACCGCTCGCCCGGCTCAGCCGCCACGTGCGCCGAACCGTGGCGGGCACGGAGCTGCGGCCACCGCGCCGGAGCGGACGCTGATGCCCGACCTCGGCACGCTCGGGTGGGTCGCCCTGTTCGCGCTGCTCGTCGCGGGCGCGCTCGCCCCGCTCGAGACGCTCGGCTGGTGGGCGGGCTGGTTCGGCGACCCGCTCGCGCCCCAGGAGACCCACCCCCACGCCGAGCACCCACAGGACCCCGAGGACGACGCCGAGGACGGCCCGACGCCCGCGGCTGCCGTGTCCGCCGTCGATCCGTGGGTGGTGTTCCTGAGCGGCATCCACGCGGTGGGCCCGGTGGTCTACGGCCGCGGCGAGGCTCGCCTGGTCGCCGGTTTGCGCGGTGCGATCCCCGAGGGCCGGGTGGTCCAGGTGTTCCCGTACTCGGTGACCAACCGCGCTCTGACGGGGCAACGCGCGTTCGCGGTCGTGTGGCGCTGGGCGCTGCGCGGCAAGCTCGGGAAGCGGCGCTTGGGGGCGGCGGCAGGCTTCCTGATCAACGTGCGCAACTTCTGGCAGGTGTTGGTCTCGGCCGACCGCCGCTACGGCCCCATGTACAACCGCGGCACCGCCGCCCTCGTCGTGCGCGCGCTCCGGCGGCGCGGCTACGTGGGCGGCGGCCGGGTCGTGTTGATCGGCTTCTCCGGCGGTGGCCAGATCGCGCTCGGGGCGGCCCCCTATCTGAAGGAGGCGGCGCGCGCCGAGGTGGTGGTCGCCTCGCTGGGCGGGGTGATGGCGGCCGACCCCGGCGTCCTCGAAGCGGACCGGGTCATCCACCTCCACGGGCGCCGCGACCGCGTCCAGCGCTGGGGCGCCTGGCCGTTCCCCGGTCGGTGGCGGCTCCTCCCCTGGTCGCCCTGGAACGTCGCCCGCCGCCGAGGAACGCTGGCGTCGGTCGTGATCGGCCCGTCCGACCACACCGGCGCCAACGGCTACCTCGACGACCAGGTCTTCGCCGCCGACGGGCGCAGCTACCTGCAGGTGACGATCGACGTGCTCGCCGCCGTCGCCCGCGGCGTCGCCGCCGACCGCCTGCCCGTAGCCGGCGTCGGCCGCTGACCCACGCGCCGGCCGGTCGCGGCCGACCCTCGGGAGCGCGCTACCCCAGGTGCTCGCCCCACGCGGCGCGCAGCGCGTCGCAAACCTCGCCAAGGGTGGCGCGGGCGCGGAACGCCTCGCGGATCGGCTCCATCAGGTCGGCCTCGCCACGCGCCGCGTCCGCCAACCGCGCGACGCCGTCCGAGGCGGCTGCGCCGTCGCGCGCCACGCGGAACGCTTGCAGCGCCGCGATCCGGTCGGGTTCGACCCGCGGGTCGAGGACCTGGACGGGCACGTCGACCGGGGCGTCGTCGGCGAAGCGGTTGACGCCGACCACCACGCGCGCGCCCGACTCGACGTCCTTCTGGAAGGCGTAGGCCGCTTCTTCGATCGCCTCCTGCAGGTAGCCGCCCTCGATCGCGGCGACGGCGCCGCCGCGGGCTTCGACTTGGTCGAACCAACGGCGCGCCTCTTCCTCCAGACGGTCGGTGAGCGCCTCGACGTGCACGCTGCCGGCGAGCGGGTCGACCGCGTCCGGAACCCCGGTCTCGAACGCGAGCACCTGCTGCGTGCGCAGCGCGAGCGTGGCGCTGGCCTCGGTGGGGAGCCCGAGCGCCTCGTCGAAGCCGTTGGTGTGCAGGCTCTGGGTCCCGCCGAGCACCGCCGCGAGCGCCTGGTACGCGGTGCGCACGACGTTCACGAGCGGCTGTTGGGCGGTGAGCGTGCTGCCGCCGGTCTGGGTGTGGAAGCGCAGCATCTGCGATCGCGGCTCGCGCGCGCCGAGCAGGTCGCGCGCCAGGTGCGCCCACAGCCGCCGCGCCGCGCGGAACTTGGCGACCTCGTCGAACAGCTCGCCGTGGCAGGCGAAGAAGAACGAGAGCCGCGGCGCCACCGCGTCGACGTCGAGTCCGGCCGCCTGCGCCGCGCGCAGGTACGCGACCGCGTCGGCGAGGGTGAAGGCGATCTCCTGCGCCGCCGTGCTGCCGGCCTCGCGCATGTGGTACCCGCTGACGCTGATCGTGTTCCAGCGCGGCACGTGTTCGACGCACCAGCGCATCAGGTCGACGGTGAGCCGCATCGACGGAGCCGGCGGGAAGATGTAGGTGCCGCGGGCCACGTACTCCTTGAGGACGTCGTTCTGGACGGTGCCGCCCAACGCCGCGAGCGGCGAGCCCTGGCGCTCGGCCTCGAGCGTGTACAGCGCGAGCAGCATCGCCGCGGGCGCGTTGATCGTCATCGAGGTCGTGACGTCGGCGAGCGGGATGCCGGTGAAGAGCGTCGCCAGGTCGTCGATCGTGGCGATCGAAACCCCGACCCGCCCCACCTCGCCGCGGGCGCGCGGGTCGTCGGGATCGAGGCCCAGCTGGGTCGGCAGGTCGAAGGCCACGGACAGCCCGGTGACGCCCTGGGCGAGCAGGTGCCGGTAGCGGGCGTTGCTCGCCTCGGCGGTCGCGAAGCCCGCGTACTGGCGCATGGTCCACAGCCGTCCGTCGGCGTACATGCGCTCGTGGACGCCTCTGGCGTAGGGGAAGGCGCCCGGGGCGCCGAGGCGGGCCGCCAGCTCGAGGGGGAGGTCGACCGTACGGTCGGCGTCGTCGGTGGGCATGCCGCATCCTACCGAGCGACCCTCGCCGACCCGAGCAGGGTAGACAAGGGTGCTTGACATTTGGACAAGCACCCTTGATGCTTCTCCGCATGACCACCTCCCCCACCCCCCGCTCGGGCTGGCGCACCTTCATCGCCGGCATGTTCCTCTACGCGATCCTCATCGTCGTCGCCAGCCTGGTCGTGCGGTACCTGGACCCCGGCACCGCCGTGCGCGTGGCCCTCGCCCTCGCGCCGGCGGCCGCGATCTTCTGGGGCATGTACGCCCAGCGCCGCTACCGCTGAGCCGTGCGCAACCACCTGCGCGTCCTGCGCGCCGAACGCGGTTGGTCCCAGGCCGAGCTCGCGCAGCGGCTCGGCGTCAGCCGCCAGACGGTGAACGCCATCGAGACCGGTCGCTACGACCCCAGCCTCCCCTTGGCGTTCGCGTTGGCCAAGGCGTTCGAGCGCCCCATCGAGCAGCTGTTCGACCCGGACGAGGGGTGACCCTCACGGTAGGAGCTCGAACGGGGCGCCGTCCGCCGCCCGCACGACCTCGAAATGGCGCCGATCGAGCGTCAACAGCCGCCGCGTGGCGTACCGATCGGCCAGCACGACGATCGATGCGTCGGCGACGCCGATCGCTTGGTCGCCGTACCGCTCTATGACGTCCGCGGCGACGCCCAGGTCGCCGTCGTCGAGCGCCGGCAAAACGTAGGCGCCGCCGGCGAGCTCCCGGAGCACGGCGACCGCGGCGCCCGCCCCGACCCGCGTCGCGACCAGGTGGTCGACCTCCGCGACGACGAACGGCGACACGACGAGGGGCGCACGTGCCGCTCGCACGGCGGCCGTCACTGCAGCGTGGGTCGGCTCCGCGCGGTTGAAGAGCGCCACGAGGCCGCTCGTGTCCGCGACGATCACCGTTCGCCGAACCCGTCCAGCAGATCGTCGACGCGCTCGGCGAACGGCTCGGCCTCGAACAGGCCAGCCGTGGGGACGGGGCGTCCCGCCGCGTCGCGCAGCGCCGCCCGGATCACGTCGGCCTCGGACGTGCCGCGCCGCGCCGCCTCACGGGCCAGGGCGGCCTTGAGGTCCTCCGGCAGGTAGACGCTCGTCTTGCGCATGCCCGCACGATACCCTACGTCCCACCCTACGTCGTCGCGCGCCCACCCCCGTCGCGCCTCGACGCGCACCCCCGCCGCGCGCCCGGTACGCTGCAGGACGGAGGCAACCCTGATGAACTTCCGCAGACTCGGCCGTGCCGGCATGAAGGTGAGCACCGTCAGCCTGGGCGCTTGGACCACGTACGGCGGCTCGGTGCAAGACAAGAAGCTGATCACCGACATCGTCGCCAAAGCGTTCGAGAAGGGCGTGAAC